>NZ_JBSRVI010000105.1:0-71616 GCF_055134445.1 Arcticibacterium sp. | reverse complement strand
TCTAAATGATCTATTGCCTTTGTATATAAACTGAATAGATCATATTTCGCCCAGTTTTTTTTATTGAACGAAAAGGCAAATGGTGAACAAGTATTTCCAAAAACTTTCTTTATTGGATTAAATATTTTGGCATTTGAAACGGGGATTGTATTAATCCATAATGGAAGACATTGACTAATCAAAGGTGAAAGTTCTTCATCTTTTTTTGAATAAAATCCAACATCCCCTTTATTGACTTTTCCTTCTTTATCTACGTTTAGCAAATTTCCTTGTTCATCAATATCTAAAAGAATATAAAGCCCATCTTTAGGTTGTAGATTGTTAGTAAATACCTCTTCAGGAAGGCTATCTACAAAGTTGATTATTTCGTGTATCATAAATTATTTATTTAACCATCCCCATTCCCTGTCCATTAAACCTTCCAAAGCCACTATAATACCCACATCGTATTATTTCTAAGGGAGCTGAAATTTTGAATTCAAAATCGTGGAATCCTTTTATTTGGGTTTCTGCTTTACTTTGTTCTTTAATGCTAAATTTTCTAGAGCTTATTTTTTTAGGGTCTGTTAAAAGCTCGTATTTGATTTCCTTTGGCGAAATGACCTCTCCTGTGGCATTATTATATTTATCCGCCAGATTAAGAGCTAATAACCCAGCAAATTCAGGCTCTTCTGGTTTTAGATATTTGTCGTATTCACCTTCCAGCTTTAGAGCTACGTTCATTG
The DNA here is from genome assembly GCF_055134445.1 of Arcticibacterium sp. Classification (NCBI taxonomy): domain Bacteria; kingdom Pseudomonadati; phylum Bacteroidota; class Cytophagia; order Cytophagales; family Leadbetterellaceae; genus Arcticibacterium; species Arcticibacterium sp. The sequence continues at coordinate 70,891 of NZ_JBSRVI010000105.1, read as the reverse complement.
GAGCCCAAGCTTTAAATATCATATTTGGCGAAAACTCAGGCTCAGGGAGCGTGGCTATCTGCCCAATTTGGAAATTCGCTCTAAATCTATGGTTCTCCATTTTTAATTTTTGGTCTCTAAAAACACCTACTATAAATTTCTCAGCGGCTTTGTCCATGTAAAAAGAGAGGTCGAGGTAAAAGCTTTCTCCCTTTATCAGCATGCCATCTCTATTAAAACTATACTCGTTTCGTCCGGGATTAAAATGAAAAGGTGAGAAGGTGAAATACTTAAATCGTTTTCGGTTGAGTTCTGAGGTATAGCCTTCTTGGTGTAGAAAATTGGCATAAGATTCATCTGCCAATTTTAAACGCTCGTAAATCCACGCCATCAGCAGGTAATTGTAATTCCATGTGATGGCCGTAGCCGAAGTAGGATTATGTAATGTTAATCTAAATCTCATCTCTGTCTTTATCGTTGGTCAAAACTAGTAAGTGAGTTACGCAGCAGATGCCGCACCCACCCTCTAGAACTTAATTTGTTTAATTTTTTCTTCCAGGTGTATTTTCAAAGTCTCATTTTCTACTATTTCTACGACGTAATGTGCATAGCCAAGAAGGAAGTTTTGTAGGCCATAAAACCGGTGATTCACTTTACATATTAAATCGTATTCATCTTCTTTGTCAGGAGCAGGAGTGAGAGCTGACTTGGATAAAGGGTAGCGTTCTATGAGCTCGTTATAACCGCCTATCTTTAAACGTACATGTACGGGCACTTGATTTTTATCTGCTATCTTGAATATGTCCGTAGCTATAATGTTATGCTTCCCTTCGTTCTCCCAATCTTCATCTAGCTGCCTTACTCGCTCTATGCGGCTAATTCTATAGTGCCGTATTTCATTTCTTTCTAAATCAAAGGCATGTAGAATGTCTTCTTCTACAGATATATGAAAAGGCTCAATGGTCCTATCGTTATGTGTGTTGCTATTGGTAGACCTGTAGTTATATAATACTACCTTTTGTTTCTCCCGTTTGGCTTTGAAAAGAATGCTGGTTTTGGCTAAGTAAGGTTTTGTAAAAATGATATTACCAATTCTAGGTAGATTGGTCAGAGTTTCTAGCTTATTAATGATTCGCCTATGCTCTATTTCATTGGCGTTATGAGTTAAGGCCTGATTAACTAGGTTTTTCTCATGGTCGGTTAATATTAGAAGATCTTTGATTTGCTCTGTAGTCTTTTCCGCTGTTAGATAGTAACGATGATTTTGGTCTGATGCCAAATCAAACCCAGCGTTTCGAATATCTTCCAAGTCCCTTAAAATGGTATCTCCACTAACGCCATATATTTCAGCTAGCTTTTTTCGTGTATAGTATCCTGGGTTTTCAATTAGGATTCTTAGAATTTCGAGTATTCGCTTTTTTACGTTAACTCCGTGTGGTTGGAAGTTCATTCAGTTTTATATAAGGCTTTTTAAGTTGCTGAATAAAATTAGAGTATTAATATGTCATTTTATAGCAAACTGATTAAAAGGTATCAATAAATAAATTAATGTCCTGTATCAATTGAAATGATTCGTCTAGAGGCAGTTGTATATCATTTCAATCTGTATGAATTCGGATAAAAGGATATTTAATTCGTTTGGATGAGTTTTTTTCAGAATAAGTGACACGTATAAGAGTGCGATTTTTTTCAATTTTTAGAAAAATTGAAAATTAAGAAAGATCGCTGGAAATTGAGAAAGGTTGCAGGAAATTGCGAAACGTTGTTCAGAGCGATGAATTTAAACCCTTTAAGTGTTTAAGACCCTGTATATTTGCATTGTATTTAATATTCCACACAAAAAAAAACAAACAAATGAAAGAAGAAAACCGGAGCAATCCACTTTTCACACTAACGGTAAGCGAATTTTTAGACTTGCAAAAAGCCATCTTGAATGATGTGCTGGCCTCTCAAAAATCATCAGGGGGAAAGTCAAGTTACACCACAAGCACTACAGAGTACCTGAACTTTGAAGCCTCAGCAAAATACCTTGGTCTGTCCAAGCCTACCTTTTCCAAGTTGAGAAAGGAAGGTAAAATATCTTGTTATAAAGTTTCGGAAAACAGGGTTATGTTTTCAAAAGGAGATCTGGATAGCTATGTTAACAGCCGAAAGGAACTCTAATTATGGAAGAGCTGATTTGTAAAAAATGTCATGCCGCATTTTCCGGTAGGAGGAATAAGTTATTCTGTACGAATGAATGTAAAATAGCCTTTAATAACGAAAAGTATAGAAAAGCGAATTTGCATTTTCATGAAACCGTCAACGAAATCAAAAGGAATAGAGAGATTCTGAGAAAGCTTTATGAGGTCTTTGGTAGCAATACTCTGCCCGTTTCAATTTTGGCTAAAACTGAGTTGAACTATGGATGCATTACAGGATTTAACTCAAGTGGTCAAACTTTAGTGGGGGAGTACGAAATAAGAAGGAAAGAGTTAAACACATTTTATATCCACAAAAGATTAAGATAATGAAAGCCAGATTAAATAAGATAGATTTTGAGACTTGGAACTCATGGGATTTGCCGAGGTATACAAAAGTAGTGAGACATGTCCCTTTCGAAAGAATGGAGCATAGCTACAAAACGAAAAATGAGACTATAATCATGCTCAGATTGATTATAGCAGTAATGTCTGCTGCGTTTGTGATATTGCATTGGGATAAAGTGATGAAATTCTATCTATCAATTAGAGACATTTTGTTAGAAGAGAAACCACTGGATAATCAAGAAGTGACAACACCGATAGTTTAGTCCATTCGTTAGCTTTAAGTTTTCGTTTGCAATACAAACGAAATTATAAGTCCAATTCAAGAAGGTCCGCATGTGGCTTTTGTGAATTGGACTTTATTCTTTAAGGGGTAGTGACTTAAATTACATAATAAAGCTTTTATAGAAATATTTTATTAATTCTAGGCATATAAAACTTAATTGTAGCCTTCCTTTCAATGGTTTATGTAGATGATTGTAATTAAAATCTTGTCGCAACTTTTCTGATATTTTTTTAAAATCTGGGTTCTTTCACATCTAATTATTTTGTCGGAATGTACATTTATTCCTTTAGTTGATTCAAAACACCTATCACTCTCTATGCAAGAAAGATAAAGCCTAGAGAGTTTAAATTACACTCTCTTTAAGAAAGTTTTTAATGATTATCTACTTAACTAGTGGTCATTGACAGTCCTTAAATAAAATGCTATCGACAAGAGCAAGGTTCGTTTTCGAAAAAATACGATAAGGAATTTCCGTTCCTTTTATATTTTCACTTACAAAGGCAATTCTCTCAGAACACAAAATAGTATCCAGTTTCCAAACACTATATTGATTTGCCCGAGAATTAATATTTAATGATGTTATATAATAAGACTCATTAAGATAGAAGTTTAAAATTGAAGCGTCTTGATAGCGGTTTGTGGCTATTTTAGCGTCACCAGCTATTAGTTTCACGTTTTTTGAAAACTCAGCTCCTCCGTAAAAATCCCAAACTCTATCTTTCTCAATTCTAACAAGTGGCCATATAAGATGAATCCTAATCAGAAGCATAAAGAAAGCGAAGACAAAAGTCAAATATTTGTATGCTGTAAAAAATTCCGAGGTTTCCAGATATTTATAGCCGAGATATATCATCGGGAAAACGCAAAAAAGAGTCCAGTTAGCCTCTATACTTTGACCTTTAAAGGTTATAAAAAAAAAGAAAACATACATACCAAACAAATTCCATTTCAAGGCGTATTCCCACTTATTTATAGGTTTATAAAAGGCGGATGCAGCAAATAGAGATACTGAAACAAAACCACCTAGAAAGGGTAGGTTTCCGTAAACATAGTCCAAAGTATGACTAATGTTATATTCTGGAGCACCTCTATCAGCTAAATGATAAGAAATAGAAGGGAAGCCATTAGCTACTTGCCAAAAGATATGCGGGCTTAAAAGAGCAATAGTCATAAAAGCTATTACATAGGTCTTACGCTCCTTTAACAGGCTAATGTTACTTAATAAGGTAAACATGATGACTACAAAACCATGATATTTACAGTATAGCATGGCTGCCGCAGTAAGACTCATAAGAATTTGATTTCTGAAAGAAGTTTCTTTTAAATATGAGCGATAGCTTAACAGAAAAAGAATAGACAGCAGGAAAAAGGGGGTGTCAGGCAAACTAACAAAACCTATCAGGTGCAATACCAAGAAAGAAAGCATAGTGGTGCAAAAAACTAGAACATTTTTGGGTTTTACTAAGAAGTAGATAATTGAAATGGAAGCGGTAGTAAAGAGTATATTAAAAAGTCTAACGGCTATTTCGGACTTACCTAGAAAATTCCCTAACCAAATCATAATAGCCACTCCTGGCGGATGGTCAAAGTAGCCCCAATCTAAAAATTGAGCATACATCCAATAATAAGCCTCATCAACATACAGCTCTAACCTCCATGCCGTGAAGAAATTCAACCCCAACCAAAAAAGAATGAAAATTAAGAAATACTTGTGTTTTTTCATTGAGAGAAAATAATAAAATTACTTAATCCGAAATTCCAAATAGTTACAACTCCAATTGCCAGAAACTTTGCTAAGTAAAATTTCAACTTATACTTTTCATGGAGAATATAAAGTACGGCCTGGTTAATGAGCAAACCACCCAAAGCTACAGCCACGAAACCAAAAAATTGATTATAGTAAGCGGGATTTTTATCTTCAAAAGTCCAAACTTTATTCAGAATAAAATTTGAAATTACTGCAAGACAAAAACCATAACCGTTGGATAAATACTTGTTGATTTTAAGCTTATCTTTCAGCAAATAGGTAATACCAAAATCAATTATCAAGCCTGAAAATCCAACTATTCCGAACTTAAATAGTTTTAAGAATATGGACTGAAATGGCTCGGAAATAAAGGCTATTTCAGTAGTATTTTTCCAAAGAAGAATTCTATTAATCATTGTGGTAAAAATTAAAATACTATTTTCATTCCAGTATAAATTCCAAAACGAGTTGAGGAAAGATTATTAGGGCTGTCCAAATGGCTCAGTCTCCATACAGCGTCTACACTAAATAGATTGAATATATTTTCAATACCTGCTCCTACTTCTCCGTATGGTTTTTTGCCTGTTACAATAGCAGGAGAGTTAATTTCTTTATTGTAGGCTAAGTTGGCCGCCGACATATCGCTCCAATAAAAATTGGCAAGAAACCTCTCTCTCCAATTTAGTTTTCTAAGAAGAGGTATCTTATCGAAAATCAAACCACCCATGCTATATTTAAACTGAGCTGAGGCATATCTATCCCCCGCAAACTCATAGGGCATCATGTTGTTAAATGCGTATTTGCTATAGATGAAATTAGGATTACCATGGGAAGTGTTCATCAAAAGGTATGGTACTATTCCAAAGATTCTACCCGCCTTCAAGTTATAATTGAAAGTACCCTTGGGTAAAATGTTTATTTCTTGCTTAAGAGCTAGTTCTACTTTAGTATAGTTAAAGGGGGTTTTAGCTGATGTTTTGAATCCCTGAGTTAGAAACAAATCAAAAACTGGATAGCGGCTATATATCCTGAATTTATCATAGTTGTAAATACGAGTACGTTCGTTGTGAGCATAGCGAAAATTTAGACTCACTTCAGATACCGTTAACTTGTTTGCTAGATTCCTGTTGGCTGGGTTGACATCCGCCGGAATAAAATAATTAAAATCAAAAGTAGGAGTTAAGGTACGGTAAGAAAAAGATGCCCTTGTAGACCAGTTACGAGTTAAGTCTATCTCTTGAAGGAGTTTAATCTCTTCATTTAAAACTTGATAATTGGGGATATTTTTCCTCAATGCCAATGTAAAGATATTGTCTTTATCAATCTCTTCATTTACCTCTGTAGAGTTATCATAATCTTTATTATAGTATAATTCTGTTTTACGATATGGGTCTCTAGAGGGTACGAACTTTACCCCTACACCACCTTTTAGCATTTTATCTTTCCAACCATAGGCTAGAGTAGCATTAAAATTCCAATTTGGATTGAAACCTTCCATTGTCCAAAAACTCACCCTATTTCTAATGCCCTCAATAACATTAGAACTGATAAAAGAAGAATAGGGGCCTATCCTATATTTGTTATTGAAGTCAAATACTCCGCTTGCAAGAAAATCAACCGCTTTTGAAAAGCGATTTAGTCGCTTATTAGCAAGTAATGCTTCTGTGGCATTATAAATACCCTCTTCCCTCTTAGATAGGCCGACAAGCCTCATACTGTCTTTAAAACTTGAGTCTGGTAAAATACCTGGCACAAAGTCGGGAGAATGATTGTCATGAAATCCTTTTACGTCTAATTGGTAATGATCGAAATATATATTTTTGCTAAGCTCCAAGTGTTTGGAGGTAGTATCCACTTTCATTGGTATTCCAAACAAGTCTAAACCTGCCTGAAAGTCTATAATATTTGTTTCATGAGTTAAGATATAAACAGGTTTCTTATTAATATCAAGTGTCTTTTCAAACTCCTGTGATAAAGTGATAGAGTTTACGAAGTTCAGATTCATTCCTGGGCTGCTCTCCATATGAAATTTACCAATGGCATAAGTGTTACCCATAATTACTATTTGCCCCGAAAATGTGTTTTCATCACGCATTTTTGGAGTAAAATTTATGGTGTAAATACTCTCATTATTTACTTCAATGGTGTCAATGATCTCAAAATCATAATATGCCAAACCTATGACTGAAACAGGACTAACAAAGGAGGTTTTTAAAATTGGAAGCAAGCCATCATAAAGATTTAGGCTCATCTCGAACCTATCAAGTTTAACCCCTAACTTATCAGTGGGCAGACCAAGGTTTCTCTCTGCTACTTTCTTTTTCTCAATGGTCCTAAGAGTGCTGCCATGAAATTCATTGTAAAAACTCTCATTGAAATAGAGAGGAAGGGTACCCGCTTGTGTACTGTCAGTATTGAATCTATCATATGTTTCCATAACCTCTCCAAAGAGGGAGGTCTTACTGCCGAATTTTAAATTTTTAACATCAATTTCCGTTTTAGTATAATTGTTTCTCACAAAGTTCCGGGCTCTATTGATGTCATTCATATCACGATTTTCTAAAACTCTTTTCATCAATGTTTTACCTGGATTTTTATAACCAACGACTAAGGCTTCACCCAGTATTTGCACATCTTCCTCTAAAATGACCATAAATTTTGAGGAAGGAACTTCACCCATGAACACCGCTTTAAGTTTATAACCCACTTCGGACACGAGCATAGAATCTGACAGTATTTCACTATAAAATGCAAAATTGCCATTCTCGTCTGAAGTCATGCCTGTTTTAGCTTTTTGCATTCTTATGTTTGCAAAAGGAACAGCTTCTCCCGTTTTGGCTTCTACTACTTGGCCCTCTACAACAAACTTCTGTGATAAGGCAGCAAAAGAAACAAGACTAAAAAGAAAGAAACTTGTAAATGTTTTTTTCATTCGATATGTTAAATTTTCATAATCATTAAGCCTTACACGGTTGAAGAAGAAACCGTTGCTTTCAATTTGAAAATCATGTTAGCTAACCTTAGATTTGTTTAAGAATCCTAAATCTCTACAGAAATAGAGTTGACCTTTAACCTATGAAGTTATTATTAATCGAAGATGAAATTGCTCTAGGAAAAGTAATTCAGAAGTATCTGAATGCCGAAGGATATATCTGTGAATGGGTTCAAGACGTACCAGAGGCCGAAGATAAAATAGGCGTATATTCTTATGACTGTATTTTGGTAGATATAACACTTCCGAATGGTTCAGGGTTTGACCTAATCAAGCTTTTAAAAAGCCAAAAATCTACTGCTGGTATTATTATTATCTCTGCCAAAAATGCCTTAGAAGACAAATTACAAGGACTTGACCTGGGTTCGGATGACTATCTTGCGAAACCTTTTCACCTAACAGAGTTAAATTCCAGAATAAAAGCAATCATAAGAAGACGCACGAATGATGGCTTCAATTTCATTGCTTTTGAAGAGATCAAGGTAGTCCCAGATTCAATGGAACTTACTGTGAATGATTTATCGGTGATTTTAACTAAAAAGGAGTTCGATTTATTTATGTATCTATTAAACAATAAGAACCGTGTGCTCACTAAGGCTACCATTGCAGAGCATTTATATGGTGATGAAATAGATCAGGTAGATACTTTTAACTTTTTATATTCGCATATTAAAAATCTAAGGAAGAAGCTTATTGACGCTGGAAGCAAAAATTACATACAATCGGTCTACGGCATTGGATATAAACTTGGTATAGAATGAAATTAATTAATAAAGCAAGTAGAGCTTTTTTATTTGCTAGTCTTTTGGCCGCACTTGTTGGCGGTTTTTTTAGTTTCTTCATCCTAAAAGAAATCATGAATACCGAAGCAAATGAACATTTGTTTTTACTAAAAAAAGGAGTAAGTGACTATATTGACAAAAACCAAAAACTACCTCAAAATGAAATCTTTTTTTCTGATTCATATTGGTATGTGCCATCCGAAAAATTAAATGACATTAAATTAAGAGATACCCTTATTTTTAATCAGCTTGAAGATGAGATGTTAGATTATAGGGTATTAAGCTTCGGAGTAGAAGTAGCATCTACTTTTTATACTGTTAACATTCAAAAACCTTTGTACGAAACCGAAGACCTATCTGAAGCCCTTTTTATCTCGTTTATTATCATTATTTTATTGATGGTTGGTTTATTACAAGTAGTAAACTATAAATATTCCATTAAACTTTGGAAGCCATTTTATGAGACACTCAACAGGCTTACAGATTTTAAAGTAACTGATAGAGGAATGTTAAAACATCCCGAAACGGACATTCATGAGTTTAAGCAGCTTCAACAAAAGTTAGATCAACTCATAGCTAGGGTACAGCGGGATTACTTAAGTCTTAAAACGTTTACAGAGAATGCCTCACATGAAATGCAAACACCGCTGGCTATTATCAGTACCAATCTAGAATTACTTATCCAAGATAAAAATCTTACCAACAACCAACTAGAACAAGTTGCTGAACTCATGGAGACTATTGGCAAGCTTTCCAAATTAAATAAAACCTTGTTGTTGCTTAGTAAAATAGAGAACCGCCAGTTTTCGGAAAAGGAAACTGTTAATATTTCAGTGGTTCTAAGCAAAAAAATAGCATCCTTAAAACCTTGGATAGACCAAAAGGAAATATTCCTTGAAGAAGAAATTAAAGGTGCAACACTGCTTGACTTAAACCCGTATCTGTTCGATGTTCTTTTGAATAATTTATTGAGCAATGCTATCAAGTATAATCTCTCTTCTGGAGGAATGATTAAAATAAAACTCAATGAGAAATCACTTACTATTAGCAATACTGGAAAAAGGTTAAGTAAAGATGTAAAGACACTTCTTGAAAGATTCCAAAAAGGTAATGACAGCCAAGACTCCATGGGACTAGGCTTAGCCATAGTAGACCAAATTTGCCAAACTTATGACTTTACCTTAAATTATAATTATCAAAACAACTGCCATTTATTCAGCATTGATTTTTAGGATTTGTGATATTTCAACAAGAGCATTGCAAACCTTAAAAAGCATAGGAAAGAAAAGATTTAGTTAACTAACGATCGAGATGGAGCTATGTCAAACTTAGAAGGCTCCGAATTTTGTAAAACATAACGATAATTGTACAAACTACCTTATAATCATTATGATTACCTTTGTTAAGTGAAAAAAGGAATATCCATATTTTTAGTCCTAACTATTCTTATCAGTAGTATGGGCTTTGCCATAAATACTCACTTTTGTGGGGGCAAAGCAGTGGAAAGTTCCATTTCATTCGGTGTAAAGCATTTAGAATGTGGTATGCCTACCCAAAAAAAAGCTGATAGCGAAAATGAGCAATTGGATAAACAACCTTGTTGTAAAAATTTACATCAGGTAATTGAAGTTGATAATAATCAGGATCCAGGCTTTCCTGTTTTTGATTTAAATCACACCTTTCTAATTTCATTTGTCAATACGTTTGTATTTGACTTCCTTAAAATAGAAAGTAATCATGTTACTTTTTATGAATACTCCTCACCCCTTCCTGAAAAAGACGTTCAAGTCTTGTTCCAGACCTTCCTCATCTGATCATTAATATTAAGTAGAATTTATTCTGTCAAGATTTTTTGACTAGAAGTCCTTTATCTATTCCTTGCTTTGTTTAGTATGGAATCTTAATATAACTCTTTAACGCAAAATTAATTCATAATGAAAACATCAAATAATGTATTAATAGCACTTATGTTGCTTATTGTAACTGTCGCTAACGCACAAATAAGTAATCTCAAAACTGAGCAAGTTAAAATATATGGCAGCTGCGGTATATGCAAAAAAAACATTGAGAAAGCTGGCAATGTTAAAAGTGAAACAATGGTGGATTGGAACAAAGAAACCAAAATAGCAAGTGTTCAATACGACTCTAAAAAAACCAACCAAGCTGAAATTTTGAAAAGAATTGCTTTAGCAGGTTATGACAGCGATACTTTTTATTCTCCGGATGATACCTATGCCAACTTGCCAGGTTGCTGTCAATATGAAAGAGCTAAAAAAGAATCATCCATAGAAGCTGCAATTGTAAATAATAACCATCAAAATCATACTCAAATGAATATGAAGAACACCGAAATGGAAGCAAAAACTGGAGAAACTAATACAGAGGGTCAAATACAAGTAAACCCTATAAAAGCAGTACTTGATAATTATTTCAATTTAAAAGATGCCTTGGTTGCTACTGATAACAAAAAAACGTCTTTAGAAGCGAAAGCCTTAGTAAAAGCAATTGGTCAAATCGAAATGAATAAACTCCCAATCGACATTCACATGGTTTGGATGAAAGTGAATAAGGAATCCCTTTCAGAAGCTACCCTTATTGGTAACAGTTCTGATATCGCTATTCAGCGAGAGCATTTCATTTCATTATCAAACAAAATGTATGATTTGGTTAAAATTTCCAAATCGGATGATCCTGTTTACTATCAGTTTTGCCCAATGGCAAACAATGGAAAAGGAGCAAATTGGTTGAGCAAAGAGAAAGAAGTGAAAAACCCTTACTATGGATCTATGATGCTGAGTTGTGGTAAAACGATAGAAACAATTGAATAATTAAAAATGAAACTTTCTAAATTAATTCTAATTGTACTTTTGGGGGGGCTTTCTAGTCAATTTGTTATTGGACAAAAAGTCGTTCGATACGAGTTAACAGTTACTGATTCCTTAGTAAACTTCTCGGGTAAGCAAAAAAGAGCAATTGCCGTAAATGGTCAAATTCCTATGCCCACCCTTACCTTTATCGAAGGTGATACTGCTGAAATTGTTGTACATAATCAGCTTAAAGAAAGCACCTCACTTCACTGGCATGGGCTTTATGTGCCTAATAAGGAAGACGGCGTGCCTTATCTTACTCAAATGCCCATTGAACCCAATGAGACGTTTACGTATCGTTTTACAATTATTCAAAACGGAACACATTGGTATCACAGCCACAGTGGATTGCAAGAACAAATTGGGATGTACGGCTCATTGGTTTTAAAGAAAAGGGTATCCGATCCATCATTCAGAAAGGGAATTGACGATTTACCACAAGTACCTATAATTCTAAGTGAATGGACTGATTTAAAACCAGAAAACGTGCATAGAATGCTCCACAATGCCAACGACTGGTTTGCCATCAAAAAAGGAACTTTACAAAGTTATTCTGAGGCAATTGGTTCAGGGAGTTTTAAAACTAAAATCACCAACGAATGGAAACGAATGCTTGCCATGGATGTGAGCGATGTATATTATGAGAAGTTTCTAATTAATGGGAAAAATGAAAGTCAATTATCCCAGTTCAAAGTAGGCGACAAGATTCGCTTGCGAATTTCCAATGGCGGAGCTTCTTCCTATTTCTGGTTGACCTATGCAGGCGGTAAGATGACAGTTGTCGCAAACGATGGAAATGATGTTGTGCCTGTCTTGGTAGATAGGCTCATCATTGGAGTTTCTGAAACCTACGACGTTGTCGTTACCATTCCTAGCGGTAATACGGCTTTTGAATTCTTAGCAACTCCCGAAGATCGAACAAAGTCTGCCTCCATTTATTTTGGAGATGGGCCAATTCAGCTCAAAAGTAGAATGCCCAAGCTCAAATATTTTGATGGCATGAAAATGATGAACGACATGATGAATATGGACGGTTCTATGGATGACATGGATATGGGTATGTCGCTTCAAAAAATGGATATGAACACGGTTATGTATCCTGAAGTTTCTGGTAGTAAAAGCGAGAAAAAAGGAAAGAAAATGGACATGGATCATTCAAAAATGGATCATTCAAGCATGAACAATTCATTGGCAATGAACAAGGATTTAGTCACTCTAAACTATTCAATGCTCAAAACTCCTCAGCCTACTACGCTACCTAAAGATGCACCAGTACGAGAATTGTATTTTGAGCTCTCGGGAAACATGAATCGATATGTTTGGAGCATGGACAATAAAGTACTTTCCGAAGTTGACAAGGTCCTCATAAAGAAAGGCGAAAACGTAAGAATTGTGCTATACAATGGCTCCATGATGCGACATCCCATGCACCTGCATGGGCACGACTTTAGGCTTCTCAATGGGCAGGGAGAATACGCTCCATTGAAAAACGTTTTGGATTTAATGCCAATGGAGACCGACACTATTGAATTCCATGCGAATTTAGAAGGCGATTGGTTTTTTCATTGTCATATTTTGTATCACATGATGGCAGGAATGAATCGAGTAATTTCTTACGAAAATCAAGCTCCAAATCCTTATTTGCCAGATAAAACTTGGGCTTACAAAAAACTCCAAAAAGAAAGTAATCAATTCCATTTTATGGCAGAGAATGATTTTGCAACCAATGGAAACGACGGAAAACTCATGTTTCAAAACACAAGATGGAGTATTGGTACAGAGTGGCGTTTGGGATATAATGATCACCACGGATACGAAACAGAAACTCACATAGGTCGATATATTGGCAAAATGCAGTGGTTCATGCCTTTTGTTGGTTTTGACTGGCGATACAGAGAACAAAAAGGAGTTTTTGAAAACAACCTTTTTGGTCAAACAAGTACAAAAGATAATAGATCTTTAGTGAGTTTAGGTGCCGAATATACAATGCCACTATTAGTGAAGTTGCAAGGAGAGGTATTTACAGATGGTTACGTTCGCTTTCAATTAATGAGAGAAGATATTCCTATTACTTCTAGGTTAAGGTGGGCTTTCATGGTCAATACCGACAAAGAGTACATGACAGGGTTAAAATATATTGCGGCTAAGAATATTGCTTTTTCCACCCATTACGACAGTGATATGGGAATCGGACTAGGGCTTACATTGAACTATTAAGAGACAAAAAAACTCGTGAAAATACATTTGGAATGAATTGTAAAGGTTGTCGAAGTTATGTGACAACAGCAAAAGCTAATATTGAAGGAGTAATTGTAGTTCATTTGAACAATCAACTCAAGAAAATCACTGGTCTAAGCCCGAGCTTTAAAAAAAAAGAAATCTACTTCATAGAAGCCAATAGCCAAAATTTAAATCTTGAAGGATTTAAAAAATAATCTAAAAATCAATATTTTTAATTAACGTGCAAATGAAAAAGTTTGAAAGCAAACTTTCTATTCGGGAAATAAAACCAACGGCAATGCGAATTCTCGTTCTTCAGAACCTTATGGAACAGAACAAAGCCGTTTCCCTGAGCAGTATTGAAGACGCTATGGAAATGTCGGATAAGTAGACCATTTACAGAACACTAAAGACATTTGAGAAGAAAAAACGGGTACATACAATTGACGATGGCATAAAGCATCTAAAATATGCACTGTGCCTTGAAAGCTGTGAATGTGAAGCTATTGATTTGCACTCCCTGTCACTCCAATCTTATGGACAAATCTTAGGTTCTTTGTCTAATATAAATAGAATTTTAAGTCTCACCTCGCTACCAGCAAGGTGTGGCACTCTTGCAAGTCGGCTTATTGCCTTATCTACTTTTTCAATATCCTGTCTAAATTGTTTGATTTACTCAACACCAGCAATACCCTAATACATGGTTTTGTCATTTTTAACCTTCATTGTATTTAATCGAATGCTTAAATAAGATTATCTAGTATATCATTAATTATACTGTATTGACAATATACTAAAAGATATATATAAGTTAAACCTTAGAGCTAGGCGAGTTTGAATCACAATACTTGTAGAGTATTATTTCATCCTAATTAGAATAATGAAAGCTGAGACAACGGTTAAACTACCAATTAGAATTACAGAAATTGAAGAGTTAAATATATCGGCTGTGATTCCAGTTAGAATTGCTCCTATGGCATATCCCAAGTCTCTCCACAACCTAAACACACCGATACTATTTGCCCTTTGAACAGGATGAGTGTAGTCAGCTATTGCGGCTAAAAAAGTAGGATATACAACAGCTGTCCCTAAACCTAAGAGGCCACTTAAGAGAGTGAACTCTATAAATGAATTAGCAAATAACATAGCAATAATGACGATTCCTTGGCTAAACATACCCCAAAAAAGCATTGATTTTTTCACCAAGGTATCAGCAAGTTTACCAGTAATCAATTGTCCTAACCCCCACACAATAGGATAGATTGCTACAATTTCACCTACCTCTGCAAGACTGAACCCTTTGCTAGTCAAAAGGATGGGGAAAAGTCCCCAAATCATACCATCATTCAAGTTGTTAACTAAACCAGCCTGAGTAATTGAACTAAGGTTAGGATTTGCCCAAGTGGTTTCCCTAAATACATTTTTGAGTTTTAAAATCTTACTTGATTTGGTCTCAGAATAGACATGGTTAACGGTATCTTTAATAAAAAATATACTCAACAACAACCCGGTTAACGCAAAACCAATTCCTAAATAAAAGGGATATGGGCGAAGACCATATTCGGATGCTATCCACCCAGTAAGGAACGCAACTATCCCTACTGCCAAATACCCGGAGGATTCATTTAATCCCATCGCCAAACCTCTATTTTTATTTCCTACTAGGTCAATCTTCATTACAACAGTACTTGACCAAGTAAGCCCCTGATTAATACCCAAAAGGATATTAGCGGCAATGATCCAATTCCAATTAGTGGCATAGATTAAAATAAGTGGGACTGGAATTCCCACTAGCCACCCAATAACAAGCAAGTTTTTACGTCCGATCTTATTGGCAAAAACTCCTGTGTAATAGTTGGTGATGGCCTTGGATATGCCAAATACTACAATAAATGATAGAATTGCTGCTTTGGCGGATATACCAAAATCAGACTCGGCTATCTGTGGTAAAATTGTTCGTTCCAATCCCACCATACCACCAACAAACCCATTGACGATGATTAATAAAGTAAACTGCTTCCAGTTTTCTTTGAGACCTAATTTAGCTTTCATAGTATTATTAAGATACTGCACAACGAATAGCCCCTGCTTCTAAATCAATTGGAATAATATCTGTTTAAACTCTCGAAATGTTTTTTTATACTATTCTAAAATAATCCTATGCTACGGCAGGAATCCTATTCAGAAGTAAACGAAAAAAATCTGAGTTTGTAAAATCACTAAATATACACCTCTTGGAAATGCCAGGTTGGCCTTTAGTTCCAGTGTCTTATACTCCATAACAGCTTCATGTGATTAAAAGTTATTATAAAAGTCTATAAGTTTTTCGAGCTTAGCTATATTCTTCATTTTTCCATTGAAAAGGATCGACTTTCCGAATGGGGTATGGAAGTCGATACGATTCAGAAACTTTAAATTATCCTCATACCATTCCTTATCTGAATATACTTGATTGCATTTTTTTTCCCATTCGAATCGCAGCAGTAAATTTCTATAGAAGAAATTATCCATACCTGTATGATACAAATCTGCATCGCAAATTATTTCTTCTAATTGACTTTGCGGGTTTTGTGGCATTTTAGTAGCCAATATGCAATTCAAAATCCCTTGGATTTTCTCGTCAGGGTATTTAATCCTATTCAGGAAACTAGCAGCCATTCTTGCACTAAGCTCTTCATGCCCTTCATAAGCACTCGAAAAACCGACATCATGGAAATAACCAGCAATAAGTACTATTTCAGTTTCCTCGTCAGATATATTCTCAATAGAAGCTATATGTTCAATATGTAAGACAACCTCTCTAGTATGATCAATATTATGAAAGGCCAAATCCTTACATACCGAAGATTCAAGAACATTCAAACAATATTTTCTTATTTGATTAATCATTCTTCCCTCCCCCTTTTCTCATTTCTAACTTCAATGAATTAGCTCCTTCGATTGCAATTTTGAAGTTGAAATCTATTGATGCTTCATGCATGATTTGTTTTTTTACATTATTGCTCCATCCCGTCTGTATTTTTACCTTTTTGTGGGCTACTTTATCTGGAATGGTAGAATCTTTTATTAGGGGAGGGTTAATGAAAACAAACGTATGGTCTTGACCGAAAATCTCGGTTTCTTCTGGAAGTATTGACAGTGTCATTGCCAGAGCGAATATAGAAGTCTCCCAATATGGATAGTCTATTATATCAATCTTGTCTGTTATTTTTTTCATATTTAAATTATGTTCTTTTAATAAATAAGAGATTTAGGGCAAATGAAATGCCTCCTAAACTAGGATTGTTTATAAAGTACTCTCATAAAACTAGGCAACACTATGAGTAACATTGGCAAGCCCACAATGAAGCCTCCAATTACAGCAATTGCAAGCGGTTGCTGCATTTGAGCTCCCAATCCTATGCCAAGTGCCAAAGGCATTAATGCTAAAATGGCACCCATTGCAGTCATAAGTTTAGGCCTGATTCGAAGAGCAATGGCATACTTTATAGACTGATCCACATCACTGCTTGTTTCCATGTTAGACTTGAATTGGGCAATAGTAAAAATGGAGTTCTCTGCCAAAATACCCACTATCATAATTATACCGGTGTATGAACTTACATTGAGTGGAACATTGGTAAAATACAAAGCTAAAACACAGCCCGTAATACCCATCAAAGAAATAAATAGCAGCAAAAATGCGAGCAACCACTCTTTAAAAAGGAACATTAAAACGCCAAAAACCAACAAAGAAGCTAAAGCTAAAATGAGAGCTAATTCCTTAAACGATTGTTGCTGCTCAGAGTATGCACCGCCATAGGCAATGGAATAGCCCTTAGGTAAAGGAAGCTTACTTTTTAATTCTTTCTGTATTTCAGAAATTGCACTTCCCAAGTCTCTATTGTCTAGTCGGGCAGTGAGCACGACATTGGCTTTTAAGTTTTCTCTGTGCTCTTCTGTTTCGCCTGAAATCACTTTTACATCAGAAAAGAAAGTAAGTGGCCTCGTGGTACCGTCTGGTAAAAAAATGAGTTGCTTTTTGATTTTATCCAAGCTGTTTTCAGAAAAATCTGTGAAACGCATGATGATTCTTCTCATTTGCTCCCCATCTTGAATCTGTCCTACCTGTATTCCAGCTGTCATTGCAGCCTGTGCAGGTGATGGTACTGGCTGGTTGGCGTTCATGCCTAAAGCGATGCCATCGGTATATGCCGTAACTTGAGTTTGGAAATCAATCAATGATATTTTGTATTGATTCAAAATGTCTTGTTTCGGTAAAAAAACGACGGTTGGTGCAGCAATACGTAATCCATTATCTATATCGGCAACACCTTTAATGTGTCCTAGAATCTCAGTTGCATCTGTCGAAATCTGCTTTAGACGTTCATAATCTTCGCCAAAAAACTTCACCTCTATGGGCGACGGAGTACTCATTAGGTCTCCAAGTAGATCGGCTATTCTTTGTCCAAATGAGATATGTAAAACTGGAAAAGTTTGACCAATTTCTGTCCTTAATTCACTTATAACCTCTTCAGTGTGCTTTGTATGGCCGTCGATTAATTGAATCGAGTAATCTCCAAAGTTTGGAGGCACGCCACCAAAGTGCATTGCAATTCCTGTACGTCTACTATACGTACTTACTTCGGGATTTGCCTCAATGATTTTTTCTACTTCGGTCAAAACTCGGTTGGTCTCTTGCAAAGAAGTACCTGGCGGCATAAAATAATCAAGTACAATGGTACCTTCATCTAAATTTGGCAAAAAACCTGTTTCTAATTTATTAAAAGAAAACCAAGCGGAAATAACCAAAACAAATGAAAAGGCAAATGCAAAAACGGGCTTATTGAAAAACCATGTTAAGCTTCTTAAGTTATACAAGCTTTTTTCTACCGACTTTTTATGAGACTTTTTAGGGGCTTTAAAGCCAATTATTATATGTAAAACAGGCAATAACAACCAAGTAACCAGGAAAGAAACTACCATGGTGATTTGCATGGTATCAGACAATTCTTTGAAAAAACTCCCAGCCAAACCACTCATTAACCTAAACGGAAAATGGATAACTATGGTAGCCAACGATGAGCCAATCATAGCAGGGAATAGGTCATGGATGGAATCTTTCACTACAGCAAAACGATCTTGTTCTGGATGGTCTTCGTGCCGTCGGTAAATTTGTTCAATGATAACTATGGCATCATCAATGATAAGGCCCACCGATGCTGCAATAGCACCCAATGACATGATGTTAATAGATATGCCTACCATGTATAAAGCTAAAATGGCAAACGCTATTGTAACCGGTATGGTAAGCATAACCACCAAACTCGCCCTCCATGAGCGAAGAAAAATAATCATCACAACCAAAGCCAGAAAAAGCCCTTCGTAAATAGTCTTAATTACACTATGGATACTCTCTCCTACAAAAACCGATTGGTCATAATAGGGCTTCAGGGTCATTCCTTCTGGAATTGCCTTTTTGATTTCACTTGCTTTTTCAGATGCACTTTTGGCAAAGTCCAGTAAGTTTACTCCTGGTTGTTTTACTAAATCAATAAGTACTGCTTCGTGGCCGTTAGCATTGATAATTATAAACTCAACTTGTTCTTGTAGTTCTATTTTCGCTATTTCTTTCAGACGCACCATTCGGACGCCGTCATTTTTGATAATGGTATTTCCCAGTTCATCTAAATCAGCCAATCGGGTGTCCGTAAGGCTTAGATATAATCTATTAAAATCCGCTATGCTACCATTCGAAAGGACAAAATTATTAGCATTAAAAACATTGATGATGGTACTAGGGGAAATGCCCAAAGAAGACATTTTGAGCGGGTCAGGCACCACTACAAATTCTTTGTTTTTGCCGCCTCGCACTATAACATTTGAAACGCCTTCAATTTGAGAAAAGAGCGGACGGGCAATTAGATTGGCCTTGTCTTTTAAGGCAACTGCACCGTATTTGTCACTTTCGAGCGTATAGCCAATAACAGGGAAAGTAGACTGATTCATTGCTTCAGTAGCAATATTTACTCCAGCGGGTAAAAAGTTTTTTATTTCATTTATTCTACTTTCTATAAGAGTTTTGGCAGCATAAATATCGGTCCCCCACTCAAAAAACACGTCAATAACCGTATTTCCTCTACTTGTGGTACTTTTTACCACTTTTACGCCTTTTACTTTTTTAACCGCACTTTCTAAAGGTTTGGTAACGGTTATCATGGTGCGATCCATGGGTAACTGTCCTACATCCGCTATGAGTGATATTCTTGGAAACAGAACCTCAGGGAAGAGGTTCGTTTGCATTTGCATGTAAGTATATCCTCCGCCAAGAAGTAACAATAGCCCAATGAATAGAATCGGCTTTTTGAAGACTTGAAATATGTTTTTATTGTCCATTTCTCTCCAACTTTTTTTTGTATAAAAAACTGCACATATAAGCACTACTTGTGCCAATTATCGCACCCAGCAGTACATCGCTTGGATAGTGTACTCCTAGGATCATTCTTGAATAACCTATAACTCCAGCCCATAAAAAAGCGGGGGCTAATACATACCATTTTGGGAATACTATGCTCAATGCCGCCGCCAATGCAAAAGCATCGGAAGTATGACCCGAAGGAAATGATGGATTGCCACCTGATGTTAATTTTTCAATAAAAGAATATGTTACAAATGGTCTAGGTCGATTAATGGAATACTTAAGACTAGTAGATATCAAAGCGGTCATTATCAGTGTTCCCAATACATATAGACCTTTAAGTTTTAACGAATTATCTTTCCTTATAAACCCAATTGATAATAATAACAATGAAATACTTATACTGAAAAAGCCCGAAATATTAGTCACAAATTGAAATATTGAGTCAAGATTTTTGTTCCGATTTAGATTAATATTTGCCAATAAATTAATATCCGTATTTTGGGGAAAGACTAAAAATAAAAGTGCTATAAAAGCGAAGCTAGCAATTGTATATTTCATTTCTTGAGCGATATATTCACCAAAGCAGTATCTGAAAGCCCATAATTTCCGACACTTATAATTCTATCATTGGATCCAAATATTGGTGAAATGATCTCAACATTTTCGGAATTTTTGTTTCCAATCTGCACTAAAGTTTTTACGGCTGTGGTGTCATTTATTAGCTTCATGATCCAAAACTCTTTCATCATTTCATCGCTCAACACTGATGTTCTTGGCAATATTTGACTTCCTGCACTTACTTTCCGATTTACAAAAACTTTAACAATCATGTTTTCCGGTAAGACAAGGTCTTGTTTGGTTTTAGCCAGCATGGTTAGGGTTTGAGCATTTACATTCATACCAACCAATGATTTGGTAAAAACTGCGGAATATGATTTATCGTCAGGTAAAGTAATGGTGCATGACTGGCCAATTTTGGCAAACTGGGCATATTCGTATGGGACATTAACCTGAAAAACCAAATCTTTACTCTCTGTAATGGTGCACAACTGAGTTCCTTCCAATACATAATCACCTGCTTGCTGCTTATCCAAAGTTGAAATAATACCGCTGGAAGATGCAACCACTTTAATGATGCCGAAATTGGTGAGGCTGCTGTCAATTTTAGCTATGTTTTTGCCCAAAGCTCTACTTTCCTTGGTTTCAAGTACATATAAAAGCTGGCCCTTATTTATTTTATCCCCCAATTTTACATTTACTTTAGTTATGAAAGATGCTATACTTGCCATCACAACATTTCGCTGCAAGTAACTAGTATTGCCAAAAAATGAAAGCCCGTTTTGAACATTTCCAGTGCCAATAGTAACGACCTCTACTGGCGTTTTGGGGACTTGTTCTTCAACTACTTTGGTGTCGCTATTTGATTTGCATGATTGCAATATTAGCACAACAGCAATAACCAATAATGTGAGATTGTTTTTCATAATTTATTACCAGTTCCAATAATTGTAGGTATTTATAAGTAATTGTTTTTGCGATAGCATAAGCGAATAATCTCTTTGGACAATCGCTTTATTTTTGAGCACAGTGATATAATTTATGACAGACAGTTGACCAGAAAGAATTTCTTTTGTGTAACCTTTCAAAAGATTTTCATAGTCATTAATCTGTTCCAAAGTTGATTCCTCCCGATTAACATAAGACACTATTTCGTTCAAAATTTTATTTTTACGGAGGGTATTTTGTGTTTCAAAATTTGTTTTATAATTCGCAATTGATTGACTCAAGATTGTATTTTTAGCTCTATTGATATTTTTTTGATTTCCATCATATAAACTAATATTGTATGAAAAGCCTAGGCTGAAACCCAATCTTGCAGGAAGAGTTGGGACATAAACAGCATTGAGTCCTGAATTGGCAAATGCCACAAACTGAGGTTTATATTTTAGTTCCGAAACATCTTGTTGTGCAAAGAGATTGAGGCTGTCTAATTCATACTTCTTTGAAAACAGAGATGAATAAATAATAGGATTTAGACTTATTTCTGGTTTCTCTAATTGAAATAAAGTAGTATCTCCCATACCTGCGAGGATTTTTAAATCTAATAAGTCTCGGGCATAAGAAGCTTCAAAAATAGAAAGCTGCGTGCGAAAATTCTGTTGCTCAATGTAAATCAGATTGAGGTCCGATTGTTTGTAAATACTAGCCTCTACCAGGATTTTCATCATATTTAGCTGCACTTCCAATAAATCAATACTCCCCTTAAGGTATTCTATCTGCTGTAAATTTTGATAACAAAGGATATATTGGTCAGCGATTATTTTAGATAAATCATGTTCGCTTATTCTGGCATTATTTTGATAAATAGAAGAGGCTATTTCTGATTGTTTGGCTGCAACCTCATACTTTTTTTGGTTAAAAAGTGGTTGGTTAACGTTAAATAATGCCTGGTATGTACCCCCATTTGAGCTTGCTAGGTCATACCCTAGGTATTTGGTGGCAGCATCTGGATTAATTTTTAAGGAAGGGTTTTTTCCATCCAAAGATAGGATTGGAGAAAAAAGGTAATTACCTGTAAAGTTTGCTTGAGGTGCCAGATAAAATGCCTTTAGTCTGTCAATTTCCAGTTTACTTACCTCTGATAAATTATTATTTTCTTTTATTAAAGGACTGTTTTTAATAGCCTGATCTACAAAGTAATTTATGTTGTATTGTGCCCAACTAACTAAATGCAGTAGTAAAAAGTAAGAAATAAGGATTGCTTTTTTCATGAATTGAGAAACGTGCTAAATGTTGATTGAAAATAGCTCAATGAACAAAAAGAATTATTTATGTTCCAAAATTAGAAAGCAATTCTGTAGGAAATTTGTATTTCAATTTTAAGCAATTCCTTGGTCTTTTTTAAGTGTAAGCCAATGATAACTTGCAAATTATGTCCTTGATTTCAAAATTAACCCTAGTGGTAACATTCGAAAAACAAAGGAGAAGGATTAGTAATGTTAAACCTAAAACAGCCATTCTATAAAGCATTGTATGAAAATCATTGATTACAAAGTTACTCCCAGCAACCTCTTTTACTCCAGAACGAATGACCGGATTGGTGATTAACAAATTACCTTCTACATCTGTGACCTCAAGACGAACATACGATTCATTAGCAGGAAAAAGGATTGTCCCTTTATCTGAATTAAAATCAACAAATACCCCCTTATCGGAGATAGCTGACACCTTTGCTACCTCTCCATTAAAATCAAAACTTACTATATCCCCATGAATTTTTAGCTTTTCTAGTGAAAGTTTACAGCTTCCTGACTTATCATGAACAGCGTAAAAACAACCTTCCTCCATTAACTTTTCGGCAGATTCCTTATTGGTAGCTTCACTACTGATTACATTATAATATCTTCCCAAACTTTGGGATGAAATTTGATGCAAATCATCATTAGCCATGCACCAAATACGCTTACCATGCCTGAGAGCAGTATCCCATAAAGTTAAACTATTGGCAAAAGGGCTAAGCACTTCCATAAAATCATAATTGGATAGATACGCCAAATCATTCTCTGTGTAACCATTCCTTAATGCTGGATGTGCCAAGGCTACGAACTTTGAATGCTCCTTAATTCTATTAATCACCAATTGCTTTTGGGATAAACATTGAAAAAAAGGAAAGTCTAAAAAGCTTACCGCATCTGCCCCAATAGCCAGCTGGTGCACTTTCATTATATTAAAACCATGCTCATATACTGGCAAAAAACCCTCTCTAGCACTTCTATTACTAATGCTTTGATAGTTAGACAAGCATGCTAGTTCATGCCCTTTTAATTTATATGCAGTAGCTACCTCGGATACTGAGTTACCACCATTTGTAATACCAAACCAGGCCTTTGAATGGGCATGAAAATTAGCTTTTTGTGGCTTATCACTTTGCCATTTTTGATAAGGATTATAGAATGAGTCACCTGAAAATGGTTCTGATTGTCCGAAATTATATATCTCAGTCTGAACATAAAAAGGAAAATACAAACCAACAAAAATGATTACCAAGAGCAATATCAAGCGTTTAAGTACAAACATTTCATTAATTTATAAAGTCCTTTTTTAACTCTTTAATAAGAATAAAAAACCGGCATACTTCAAAACGCCTCAGATTTTGATCACTTTTTCTAAGGCAGATGGAATAAAGAACAAATCTAACGGTGTGTCATATACGAGGTATTGCATTTCCCACTGAGGTTCAAATTTTTCTTTATAGAATCGAAGATTTCTGTACGAACTAAATCTTGCAATTTTATCATACGCCAGTTTAATAACTCGCTCCTTCATAGTAGTAGGTTCATCTATTCCAGAAAATGGAACCATACCAAGAGTGCAGCGACTAAAACCTTGCGATTTGAAATATTCCAACATCTTTATGTAAAGAAAATCAACAGTGCCACCTGGAGCATCAGCCGTTTTTCTGATGAGGTCAAAATTTGCTTCCGAAGGAATTGAATTAGGAATTAGGTTAATGAATGCAATGATTTTATACTCTTCATCTTCTACAGACAATATTGTTTGATTCTTAAGCTCATGTTCGTTGAAAATCCCTTGTGAAAAACCAATTTCCTTTCTTTCCATATCCACGAGCCAAGAATCACTTACCGCTCTCAGTTTTTGAAGAAAATCCCCTTTATGTGGTCCTTCATTTACCTTAAACTTTAAGTTAAGGTTTGTTACCTTACTAACTGCATTTCTGAATGCTTTCATTTTTCGACCATCTGTCGAGAATTCGTCTAGGTTTATAAAAGCCTCTTCTCCTATTGGTAAAATCTTTTTTCCCAAGTTTTCATAAAATACTGTGTCAGACTCCGGCACGCGGTAATAGGCTGTCCTAAGACCTTGATTTTTACAATAATCTTCAAAACCCATCACTGCACTTTGAAGCGACTCTTGATCGTTCACAACAGGGTTTTCTAAAACGATGGCATAGTTCTTTGTTTTTTTATAGGAAACCACTGCCCCTAAGTTTTCTGAAACCCAATATTTTTTATCAAAATAGGTTTTGAAGTAGTCAAGATTGGATCTACCATATTTTTTTATGTGCTCAATAGCCATCTTAATCTCCTCTTCATCATTCGTTTGATTTTTAATGAGCAGTGGTTTTAAAACTGCATAAACAAGATAAACCATTGATATTAGTCCAAGAGCATTCATGCTAAATAAAAAGCGGCCACCAAAAACCGTTATTGGTTTTAAGTGATAATTAAAAAGAAAGAATGTTTCCAGTGATGCCTTGAGAGATTGCATGAAGGTGAAATCTATCCCAAAGTGCTTATTATCAAGAAAGAAGAAGGCTATTGTTCCAAAAAACATTATACTAAAAGATGCCAAAACTGCAGGGAACCAAATCTTAACAATGTGACTCTTATCGGACTTAAAGTAATAATGTTTCCTTTCATAAATAAGTGCAGCTAAAGTTACAATTGCTATTATGGCTTCCTCATAGTCTATCCCTTTCGATATATGACCTACGATAGAGAAAAGGCATAGAACAATAGCTACAATCCAAGCTCTATGAAGTCCTTTGATGAGATAGGCAGATACAATAAACATTAAAAACCCAGAAAACAGTACTAAATAATTGGAAGCATCAATGGCATCTAATGGCAGGAAATTATGAAGTTGAGCAAGACGATTATGTAAGGCAGGACTCAATACAGAAAGTATATTAACGACTCCTAAAAAAAACAATAATGCCGCAGGCAGTATCCTGAAAATGAGGTTATCTTTTCTTAGAATAAATGCTAAAATCCCTAAAACAAGTAAGCTCCAAAACTCAAAAAAGCGAAACAAGAAGGTGATAGAGATGGCATCCGCTTCTGAAACTCCATAATTTTTTAGCAAGAATACCAATGTAATTTCAATGGCTCCTATTCCCCTTAAAAATGGAGAACTCATTAAAATTAGCAAAATTATACTGTAGCCCATTACAGCTATTTCCCAAGTGGCTGGTACATTAAGAGCAACCATAGAAATATAAAGATGGACAATTCCAATGATCTCGATAACTACTGATAAAGCCAGAACTTTGAGTATTTCATTTTTTCTGTACGACATCACACCAAAATCTGTGAGTTGAGTAATTAGTCCTGGAAAACCCCTTTTAATTGATTGATAAATACGTCCTTCAGACTGGAAACTTTTAAAAGCATAAATAAATAAACCTAATAGCAATAAAGTCAAAGCTAATCCTAGAATATGCTGGCCAGATGCCATGTTTTTAAACATAAGCCATATTAATACTGGAATACCCAAAATAACGGTAGATAGTATACTACAAAACGTGTAGATAGAGGAAGCAAAATAAATTTCTGTTTTGCTTACCCCTTCTTTTTTCTTTACTTCATTATTAAAAAATGCCATGTTGGTCAATACACCAGCAGGTAGAAAAACGCTAATAAAGTTTCGTTTCAAAAACAGAATAATTGCTGTGTTTAAACTTATTTCTTTTGAAATAGCCTTAAAACTATATTGGTACATCCAAGCCATAACGAGTACATAAAAAAGAACCAAAGCCGAGCCCAATATAAGCCAGTTAGGTCTTGCAGAAATAATGGCATCTTTTACATGACCAATCTCTGCCTGCTCATGAATCATAAAAAACACCCCCATGGCCACAAAAAACAGAGCTAAAGTGATTTGAATAATCGACTTATAATTTCCTGAAATAAATTGAATACTTTTTTTCATGATATTATTAATTAAACTGTTTGGGTTGTGAATGCTTTATTGATCAAAAACTTGTAAGAACTGATGATTAAAGGAATCCAACTAAATACCATCATGGCATACACGATGTATTGAAAGTGCGATTGGATAAAAGGGTATTGCCCTAAAAAGTAGCCAAGCAACACAAAAGTAAAGACCCAAAATAATGCTCCTGTCAAAGAGTATTTTAGATAAACAGAAATGTTCATTTTAGTAACGCCTGCAAAAAATGGGACGATAGACCTAATGTAAGGCATGAACCGGCAGAGAATAATGGCTTTCATTCCATGTAAATGAAAAAACGTTTTAGACTTCTTTATGTGAATGGGCTTTATGAGTTTGGTTTTCAAGATGCTTTTGCCTAGGTATTTGCCAATATGATAGTTGGTTATGTTTCCGAGAAATGCGGCTAAAACCATAACAAATATCAAAACCCATGGGCTAAGGTTACTTGAAACTGCTAAAACACCAACAGCAAAGAGTAGTCCGTCTCCTGGCAAAAAAGGCAAAAAGACTAGACCTGTCTCTGAAAATATGATTAAGAACAAAAAAACATAGATCCAATTCCCGTAATTGGTTGCCAATTCGTTTAAAAAAACATCGGCATTAAAAATCATTTTTAAGATTTCCATGGTATAAGGTTTAATTGCCTTTAGGCAATTTTTTCATGAGTAAGAAGAAATAGATGTAAAAGCACAATAAAAATATACGCTGCCAAACTCCTCTATAGGTAAAAACGCCCTGCCCTATATGGAAATACTTGGCAATGAGAAAGATAAAACAAGCTACAAGGGCAACACCCATTAAAACATAGGTGGCTATATGAAATTTAAAGTGCCTACCCTTTGAAAACTCAAAGAGCATAAGAAATGGAATGGCATAAAGGGCTACATCGGCAAAACCTCCAAATAAGTTATGAAGAAATGCCGACTGGGTTAATGCAGAACCCTTTTCATTAATTGGAAAAAAACTTGAGCCAACACCTTCTCCAAATCCATAAACTACAAAAAGTACACTTACAATTTTTACAATAAAGCTTTTGTGATTAAAAGATTTGTAAAAAGCAAGGCCTAGTATGATGTATGTAATTGTAAAACATATTCCCCAAACTTTAACATAATGAAGAACAGGGCTGTTCTGCTGCCCTAAATAACTTATGGAATCAGTTTTCCAATCATATCCTGTGTAAAGAGTTCCTAAATAACCATTTCCCATAAATTCACCATAAAACAAAAAAATAATGGCAAACATGGCCATTAATGACCAATTGACTTTCAGAGAATTGTTCATTCTTTTAAACATGATTAAACCGCTTTAGGATGATGTACACCGTCAGGCTTAAGACACCGCCTTAATGTGGTACTTTCAGACAAGAACCTAAAAAAGATAAAACCAGTAACTTTCAACTCCATGCTGGAATTCTTTTCTACCCAAGCCGAGTAGGTTTTATCTTCAAAAACCTGAATAATTTTTCCCCCGGCCCATTCTTTACCATCAAAAATAAAATCCTTTAACACCAATTCATTTAGGTATTTGGTTTGAATGTTGGCACGTTCTTTTTTAGACATCTTTTTAAGGTTCTCTTCTTGAAAAGGTCCATACCATACTACCCTTGCATTATACTTGTCATTTGTTTTAGTACAATACACCACGGCATTATCATCTTCCGTAATCCAATATCCAAGAAGATCATCTCCTTTTATTTGTGCAGCTAGCATTCCTGGGAGATGCAGCGTGAAAATCAATAGAATAATTATTCGAGTCATTTTTTTATCTTTTCACACCCTTACCCAGATAGTTTGAAAAGCGTTGCCTGAGGTCTTTTCTCTGAATAGATGGCTTTTATCCAATTTTTCTACAGATTCTAAGCCTAATGTTGCCTACATTATTATTAATAGTTGAGATGAATAAAATCAAATTTAGGACTGCTACTCTTTTTGTTTTTGCAGCTTTACTTAGTGTTCTTTCGTGTAAACCACCGATTGATAGTCCAACGCCTTTACAAAATAATATCCAACTAGTGCCTAGTCCACAAAGAACAGGATCTGCGGAGAGGGGCTATGAGTATCTTGTGACTGGAGACTACCTCAAGAGTGGAGTACCGATTGATATATGGTACCAGGTTATGGGTGAGCGGACACAAAACCTTCTTAATAGAACTGGGCTAAATGCAGGTATTGACTACAATTATAATCTTGTCTTGGGCAAACATAATACCGAGGTCGTAGTGCCGAATTGTCTCAGCTGCCATGCATCTTACATTCAGAACAAGCTGGTGATTGGCCTTGGTAATACATCTTTGAATTTTTCCAACGATCAGTCAATAGATTTACAAATATTAAATAATCTTGTCCTAAGTCAACATGGCAGCAGCTCTCTGGAATTTCAAGATTTCAAGGAGTATAAGCAAACCTTAGAAGCGATAGCACCGTTGAGTAAAACGAATACTCAGGGAGTAAATCCTGCGGATAAATATGCTCTAATTTTAGCAAATCATAGAAACAAAGCAAGCTTGAAATGGCAATCTTTAGGTTCTTTATCTATTGATAATATTGTGATACCTACTGATGTGCCTGCATGGTGGCTTCTCAAAAAGAAATTTGCCATGTTCTATACAGGAGTAGGTACTGGTGATTTCGCTAGACTTATGATGGCGAGTAGCCTATTCTCATTGACGGATACATTAGATGCTCGAAAAATAGACAATGAGTTTGCCAATGTATATGCGTTTATAAAAACTCTTAGACCACCAAAATATTTTGAAAGTATAGATGATGCCTCAGCTAGGAGAGGAAGGGTTCTTTTTGACAATAATTGTCAACAATGTCATGGCACATATGACAATGTCCCAACTTACCCCAACTTGATTGTCCCTCTAGAAACTATTAAAACAGATCCTGAGTTACTAAAAGCTAATTTCTCCTCTGCCCAATTGCTAGAATGGTATAACAGTAGTTGGTTTGCACGCCCTCCCTACACTGCTAAATTGGTTATTCAGCAAGGTTATGTGGCTCCTCCTCTTGATGGCATTTGGGCTACTGCACCGTATCTTCACAATGGTTCCATACCCACACTCCAAGACCTGTTGAACAGCAATGAAAGACCGCGTATTTGGAAACGAAACTTTACTACTCAAGAATATGATACTGGAAAAGTAGGCTGGAAATACGCAAGATTAAATAATAAAATCGATAAACAAAGTTATGATACTAACGAGAAAGGCTACAGCAATCAAGGTCACAATTTTGGAGATGGGCTCTCTGTGGAACAACGTGCCGACCTAATTGAGTACCTAAAAACATTATGATATCAAATTGATAAAATAAAGACCATATTTTCTTGTATTACGTGTAAGGGACATATTACGTAAAGGAAACAAATAGATCTAAAGACCTATTCAATATCTACTTATGAGAGAGGTATTAGTAAAATGATCTAAAAAACTATCTACTGCCTGGCTCCGAAATGATCGTATTACTATTAAGGAGTATTACGTGAATTTTAAAAAAATAGACTCGCACACTCTCTTGAGTTGATGCCAATGGCCTTGTGGAAAGCGGGAACGACAAAGAGCAAGATGATTAGTTCTAATAGCTTAGAAATACCACTTCTCCAAACTCTCTACAGAATTGCGTCTTAATCTTGTATTGTTAAACAACATAAATGATGCAAATCATGATAAAGAAAATCGTATTAATGGGCTTTTTAGTAAGTTCATTGGCTTGTGGAAATGAGAATCAAGAAAAAGAGGAAGCTGAAGATCAAGAAGTAGCTGAATTATCAAGCGAAGCAACCGAAGAATCGGAAGACGAATCAGCCGAAGACGCTGAGGTATCAGACGAAGTAAAAACTGCTTTAAACAAAGCTTATCCAAATGCCTCTGATATAGAATGGGACAAAGAAGGAAACGACTTTGAAGCCTCTTTTGAAAATGGAGAAGAAGAACTTTCAGTAGTTTTCGACGCCATTGGGAACATTCTAGAAACAGAAAAAGAGATTGAATTCTCTGAGCTGCCAGAAGTTGTTAAAGCCGCACTTGAAGGTGAAAAAGTCTCCGAAGCAGCTATTATTACTAAAAATGGTAAAACTTTTTATGAAGCCGAAGTCGCTGGAAAAGACTTGATTTTTGACGAAAATGGCAAACCTGCCAAACTTTAGTGCAAACTACATTTTCAAATCAGGCTTATCCTCATATAAGTTCTGATTTTTTTTCATTACTCAAGACAACGGTTTCTTCTCTTTCCGTGTACAGGCTAAAGATACCGAATATGACACTTAATTTGATTTCGAAATATCCTGATTTCAAACTTGATTCTGCCATTGAAGACACTATTAAAAGGTGCATACAAAAGGAAGAACAAGCTCAAAATAAGCTATTCAAAGAATACTTCAGCTATGCCAAGAGCGTATGTTTGAGGTATTCTTCGAATGCAGAAGACGCAAAGGATATTCTTAATAAGGGGTTTATGAAAGTTTTCAATAACCTTGAAAAATATAATAGCTCGTATCCATTTAAAGCTTGGTTACGTACGATTATGGTCAATACAGCATTGAATCATTATCGGGACAATAAAAAATTTGACCAAGAAATAAATTTGGAAGGCCATGAACATATAGTATATGATGAAGATGTCATAAGCCATTTAGCAGCAGAAGAAATTTTAACTCTGGTTCAAAAACTTCCTCCTGCCTATCGAACTGTTTTTGTAATGCACGTAGTGGATGGATACAATCATAGAGAGATTGGAGAGATAATTGGGATAAATGAAGGAACATCGAGGTCTAACTTTTCAAAAGCTAGGGTGAAACTTCAGGTCATGATACAAAAAAACAGACCTGATCTGTTTGCCATAAGAAATTCATAATGATAAGAGTATGAAAAAAGACAATTACAACGACGCTATAAAACGGAAGCTGGAGAGCATTGAGCCTGAGTTTCAGGAGAGTGACTGGGATGACATGAAGGCTTTTATGACAATTCCTCCGATTACACCGCCACTTTCGCCATTTTATAAACCAATAGGTTATGGTTTAGCCGGAATAGCTATGCTCACTTCGCTTTACTTTAATGCTCGTCTGTATAATACGAACAATGACCTTGCGAAAAACAATAGTAAAGAATCAATTCAACAAAACAACAAAACATTTGAAAAGACCTCGACTCCAGAAATAATTTACAAAACTGACACCATTTACATTGACCGTTTTATCACAAAAATTGGAAAGATATATGTCAATCAAATTTTGGATTCTGACAAGCAATTTGCTTCAGCTCAAAATTTACAAGAAAGCTCCAAAGGTCTAGAACCTTCAATTAATAATGAGCCAATTCAAATGCAAAAGGAAATTGAAACAAAAAACGCTAATTCTGTATCAAAAAAGTCTGATATCAAACTAGCTTCTAAAATAGAGACAGAACTTAATGAGCTGTATATTAATCCCGATAAGAATTTAGCTCAAAACACAAAAAGTCCTGAATTAATTGACAAGATGAATGTTATCTCAGACAAAGTCAATCTAGCCAAAAATCCGGATAATAATCTAACAGGAAATGGCATTGAAAAAGATGTGATTGCTTTTACTCCATATAAACTGGAAACTTTAGAAAAATCTAAAGGGAATGAATTAAAACTTGATAAGAAATTTATTTTTCCTGCCATTTTTAAAGGTGTTAAAGCTCCTGAATTTAAGTCTGAAAAGAGTCATTTGGTCATTAGAATCCCTAATATAAATTTAGAAAACAGTCGCTACCGTTTTGGAGTAAGTATGGATGTTGCGAATGAACAGCTGGCAGCAGGAATCACCAATGAGTTAGTTCTTTCAAAACATTGGGGAATCTCAGCTGGGCTTAGAATTGCCAATCAACTTGGCAATGAATATTTAACAGATGGCGAATACACAAAAGACACCAAACTTGATTTTAGGCCAACATATGCCACTTTTGTACCTCAAGGAAATGAAATACTTAACATAAAATTTGACAACTATTTTCTTCAGTTACCTTTAGGCCTTAGTTACAGGTACCCCTTAAGAAACAATTGGACTTTGCTCTTTGGCCTAGGTACAGATTTGGATTTGGCGGGAAAACAGTATGTAACTTTTGAATATAAAGGCAGTTCAGGGGAGTTTGACGAAGGAAAAAATGAGGCAAACATTTCAAATTCAGTTTTTAATAATGGACGACTCTCAGCGGGAATTGAAAAGAGACTTGGTAAATATGTTTTTCAGGCTTTACCTTACGTATCTGCACAATGGAAAAACTCAATATATAAGCGAGACGACATTTTAGGTGGTGTGAAACTGAAAATAATGTATCAGCCGAAATGGTACTAGTTTTGAAAATTCAAATCAATAATTATTTAATATTAAAATCATGAAAAAGGTAGCCGAAGTCAATCTAATTTTCTGGATAATGAAAATCTGTGCCACAACTTTAGGCGAAACTGGTGGAGACCTTCTTTCTATGACCATGAATATAGGATATGGAACCAGTTCCATGATTCTAATTAGCTTTTTTATTGTAACGCTTATTGCTCAGCTAAGAGCTAAGGGTTATGAACCCATCCTTTATTGGCTTGTAATAGTGGCCACTAGTACCGCTGGCACCACCATTTCAGATTATATGGATAGAACACTGGGTTTGGGTTACGCCACAGGTGCATTTATTTTATCTGGCTTATTGGTGGCTATCCTAGCATTATGGTACAGCGTAGAAAAGTCTCTATCTGTGGCAGATATAACTAAACTCAGACCTGAAACATTTTACTGGTTTACAATTCTAATTTCCAATACGCTAGGTACTGCTCTTGGAGATTTCCTAGCCGATAGTTCTGGACTTGGCTTTGGCGGCGGGGCAATATTAATAGGGAGTTTAATTTCGATAATAGCTTTGGCATATTATTTCACTTCAGTTTCTCGTATCGCCTTATTTTGGATGGCCTTTGTTTTGACTCGCCCATTTGGTGCCACATTTGGAGACCTACTCACAAAACCTATTGCGAAAGGAGGCTTAAACCTTGGAACAGTGGGTTCTTCAGCTGTTTTGGCAATATTACTCGTTGGGTTTTTATTTTATGTCATAATAAAAAGAAAGAGAGAATTAAATCAATAAAAGCTGATTGAAAAAAAATAAATTCTATGAAATATTTGATTGCCGGAGTTCTAATACTTCTTAACTTATCATCTTGCAGTCTTTACAAAACATTAAGATATGGTGGTATACCGGGGCAAAAGGATTATGTCCATTTCTCGCAAAGAGAAGTTGGAAATGGCATTAGAGAACCCTTTTGTTTTAAACTTCCATTAAAAGAATATGGCCTGGGTTCTTCTATAGGGGTTTCAGATAAAGATTTTAATTCCACCAATGTTTCACTCGACGCTTTCGTGGATTTGCATAAAACTATCGCTTTTATGATCATAAGAAACGACACCTTACTCTACGAGCAATATAGACGAGACTATGATGAAAATGCTAACGTTTCTTCATTCTCCATGGTTAAACCTATAATATCTACTCTTATTGGAATTGCCATTGACGAAGGAAAAATAGACAATGAAGACGATTCCATAACAAAGTATTTGCCAGAATACGCATCAAAAGAAGGTTGGGATAAAATTAGCATTGAAAATCTACTCCATCACACTTCTGGTATTGCGTTCACAGACAGTAAATTTAGCCCACTATCAGATAATGCAGAATATTACTGGGGTGATGACCTTCGTCAAAGAGTGCTAGAGGCCCAAATAGAATTTCCGCCAAATACAATCTTCAAATACAGTAGTATCAATACTATGCTTCTAGGTCTAATTGTTGAGAAAGTATATAGTAATACGATTTCCGAGACCATGGAAAAGAAGCTTTGGTCTAAACTAGGCATGGAAGCACCTGCTTACTGGAGTTTAGATAGGGCAGATAGCCTTGGTGTAGAGAAAGCTTTTTGTTGTCTTCAAGCCAGAGCTTTAGACTTTGCAAAATTTGGAAGGTTATATATGAATAATGGAAATTGGGAGGGTGAACAGATTGTTTCAAAAGATTGGGTTTCATATTCTACTAGCCCAGATCCGGAAGGAAACAACAAACATAATTATAATAACAATTGGGGCATTGGCCCTGCCAAATACAAAAGCTTTTATGCCATTGGTCTGTTTGGCCAATACCTATATGTATATCCAGAAAAAAACATCATGATAGTACGTTTTGGAGATACCGAAACATCTGCACATCCTAATTATTGGCAGACTACATTTTTACAAATCATTGATCAGATGGAAGGCTTTTAAAATGCTGCGGTACTTATCCTTAACCATCTTACTACTATCTGGATCCGTAAATGCTCAGAAAACTTTCAGCGAAAAATCTGGAGATTATTTATCAATTGCCTTGCCAGCCGGTGCACTGCTTAGCTCTTTCAAATATTCATCTGCAAACGGTCATTTTAGGGATTATGCTTTAGGGTTCATCTGTTTTGAGGTAACTACCCAGGGCCTTAAAAGAATTATAGATAAACCCAGACCAAACGGAGGCAAGTTTAGTTTTCCTTCCGGTCATACCTCAGCAGCATTTTATGGTGCTACTTTTTTAAATCAGCTTTATGGTCTAAAAGTTGGAATCCCTAGTTACTTGGTAGCATCATATGTAGGTTATACGCGTATCAAAGCAAACAAACATGACATCTACGACGTTTTGGGTGGTGCTGCAATAGGTATAGGGAGCTCCTATCTTTTCAGAAAAACCTTCCGACAAGATTCAAATCTTGGGAAACTCAAGTTTGATGTTTCATCAACAGACTTTAGTTTTGTGTATTTGTTTTAAAGCCATATAAGTATCCATTTCAATGGGTTTGCTTTTGAATAAATCTTTGCAATCCATAAGAAAATCTAGGTTAACTAAATCAATTCTAACATTGAGAAAGAGTTGGTTTATCGGTTACTTTCGAAAGGATTGCAATTACATTTCTACTTATTCCGGATAAACGAAATGCATTGGTTGAGAAATGTTCATAGTTCCGAAAACACCAATACAGCCCTCAATCTGGCTATTTAGGAATACGGGTTCTACAAATGGATTATAAGAAGACAGCTTTTGACGATCTAGGGCATCATAAAATTTCGCAGATTTTTCATCAACCGTTTGCAGATAAACCTGAGCTTCGGAGCCTTTCTTGTGTGTATACGATGGTTCTATTACAAAGCTCATCGGCAGTCCATTTTTATTCTTGTCGTCATAAATAGACCTCCCTATTTCATTCACAGTGAAAAAGTTAGCCCCATTGCATTCCGTTCTGTAAATTTTATCATTTGCCGTTCTTACAGTGCTATCTACTTGCCTAGCCATTTTGTAGCGATAAAAATTAGATTGATTTGGGATATCTTTGAAATAGAAAATTACCCCTTCATGTTCACCATATAAATCACTGAACTGAGATGTATATCCAACGGAGTCTATCACAGGTTTTTTTAGATTCACGGTAGTATTGGCAGTGAAAACCTGGCCTTTAAAAGTAACCTCTAATGTATAAGTCTTACCTTCTACTATTTCTAAATCGCCTTGCCAAAAGTATTCGTCTCGACATAAGAAATCATTATGAACAATAGCCGTTTTTAAATTATCTATCACATCTCCTGATATGATTTTCACTGTAGCATCTGAAATAAATAAATCTTTAGTACTCACCAAATTACTGAAATAAGCTACTGATTTATTTAAGTACAGTTTTGGCTTTTGATTAGCTACTAAAAGACATTCAATGGATAACTGATCCTTATATGGTGCTGGTGCAATTGACACTTGTTTTTCGCAAGATGTAAAAGCCCATATTAGACCAAAAATAGTGGCGGATATTATGATATTTTTCATAATTAAAATTTAAAATTATATGATACACTTGGTATTATTGGTAGTAAAGAAACCTGGGTAGCCTTTGGTAATTTTGTAACACTGTCTGTGCTTAGATAAACAAAATAAGGATTGCGACGGCTATATAAATTATAGATACTAAAAACCCATTCTGAGTCATAAGCCTTTTTGAATAAATACCTTTTCTTTTTATATATAGCACTTACATCTAGCCTGTTATAATTATTTAGTCGGTAGTTATTACGTGTAGAATAATCAGCATATGTACCATTGTATAATGTACCACCGTATCCCACATCCACCCTACCCACTGGCAAAGTATATGGCCTGCCTGTATTGAAAACAAAAGTGCTGGACAATACCCACTTATCAGACAATTCATAAGAACCTACTAAAGAAAGATTATGTCTTCTATCGTAAGCAAATGGGAATTCCTTTCCTCCGTTTAATTCTTTAAATGTTTGATTTGTCCATGACAATGTATAGGATAACCACCCATTAAATTTGCCAATATTCTTTTCCACAAAGAGCTCCATACCATAACTATATCCTTTACCAAATGTTAAATTGTTTTCCAAATTTCCACCAGCAGTAAGAAGCGTACCTTCTTTAAATAAAGCCTGATTTTTCATGTTTTTATAGTAGACTTCTATACTCGTTTTCAAAGCATTATTATCAAAGTTTTTGAATAAACCCAGAGCTACTTGTTGCGACCGCTGTGGTGCAGTTATTTTGCTCGCTGGAATCCAGATATCTGTGGGTAATGATGCTGTAGAATTAGGTATCAAATGGAGAAATTGATTCATTACGGTATAGGAAAGCTTCAGGGATGTTTCATCATTAATGCTGAATTTTGAAGCTATCCTTGGCTCCAGGTAAGCATACTGGGCGGTTGAAGTAAAAAAGTAAGGAATTCTTAGTCCTAGATTTAAACTAAATGCATCAGAAACTTTTATTTCGTCATTAAAATACCAGGAAGCTTCATTGGTATATGTCTTCGCTAAACTATCCGTATTGAACTTCGGTATAGTTCCATCTTTTTTGATTTTGGAAGACGCAGCTAATGGCGTAAAAGTGTGGAAGCTGTAATTAAACCCAAAACGAATGTTATGATTTGGGTTCGGGTAATATTCGAAATCCGTTTTTGCGTTTAAATCCTTTATTCCTGTATAAATCTGAGCTACATAACCACTTTGGGTAGTAGATAATGCTAGCGAGTACTTATTGGTAATTAAAGAGGTATTGGCAAAAAGTTTTTGCCCAAATAAGTGATTCCATCGTAATGTAGCCGCATTGTTTCCAAATCCTATGCCATAGTTTAAACTACTAGCTCCTGTATAATGAGCATCATCTTTTCCATAAAATCCACTTAGATATATCTTATCGTTTTTGCCTAATTGGTAATTTAATTTAGCATTTAGGTCATAAAATGCATAACCAAAAGCTTTTATAAATGGCTTAGCTAGAAGATCAATATAGGTTCTGCGGCCTGAAACTATAAACGAACCTTTATCCTTTTTAATTGGTCCTTCGAGGGTTAAGTTTGAGGAGATTAGACCAATTCCACCTTGACCCGCGAATTTTTTATTATTCCCTTCTTTCATTGTAATATCCAACACCGATGAAAGCCTTCCACCGTATTGAGCAGGAAAACCACCTTTTATTAAAGTAACCCTGTTTAGTGCATTTGAATTGAATGTACTAAACAGTCCAAAAAGGTGGTTTGGGTTATAAACAGTAGCTTCATCTAACTGTATAAGATTTTGGTCGGTATTGCCACCTCTCACATAAAACCCAGTAGTACCTTCATTTCCCCCTTGTACTCCAGGTAATAATTGAATTATTTTCATGAGATCTCTTTCTCCAAAAACAACAGGGAGGGTATTTACCATTTTCATTGGAACTTCAATAACTCCCATTTGAGTTTTCTGTAAGTTGTCGTTGTTTCGTTTAGCAGAAACTACCACTTCTTTAAGGTCTGAAACCTGATTGCTTAGGTAAATGTCCAATTCCCTATTTTCACGACCAGAAACTTTTAAAACTTGTGGATGATAACCTATGGCGGATATTACCAAACCTATCGTATCGGCGGTAGGTATTGTTACCGAATAAAAACTATACGTATTAGTAGAAGTGCCCGTTTTGGTATTGCTTATAAAAACGGTGGCTCCAATAATAGATTCGCCGCTTTGCTTATCTTTTACATGGCCACTTAATGTAATATTTTGGCCAAAAGCAAAACAAGAAATTAATGTTAAAAGAGGTATGTATAATATTTTCACAGGTGTATTAATTTAAAATGGCTAGCTTATTTTTTGAACTTCCCTTAGATTCTAAAATCAGTTTTTTAAAATTCTGAATGGTTCGCACAGGCCCTTCATCTAAGGCAAGATTAATCATCCAAGTAGGGATGTTTCCGGCAGGGTTTGATGTGAATTCGTATTCGCCTAGGACAGATGCTCCTTTAGGAGTAAAAGTCCATTTTGATTTGAATTCTTTCATTCGAACTAAATCCTTTTTAAGAGGTAGAAGCTTTAAATTTGCTTCAGAAATAGAATAAACCACCTTTGTTTTGGCGTCTTGTGAGATTCGGGTGTGAACTACAATATCTCTGTCAGATAATGGCCAAGGAAAATCTAACTTATTGTAATAATTCATCTCAAATGGTGAAATTCGATTTACAATATTTGACTCAGAAGCCTTATAAACCCATTTAGGATAATCATTTACATCTGTTAATACAGAAACTATAGTGCTCATAGAAGCATTAAAAGTAGTGGTGATTTTCACTTCGTTAATGTTGCTTTCTGGTACAGTTCTGTAATAAACTTTCATGTCGTCGGTTTCTTTAGCCAATCGCCAACTGGGATCTTGAGCATTTACGCCAACGATGAAAAAACTAAGGCCTATCGTGACGATCCATTTTTTATAATTCATTATTTTTTCATTGATTTTAGATACTTAGAATTGAA
Source organism: Arcticibacterium sp. (assembly GCF_055134445.1). Taxonomy (NCBI): domain Bacteria; kingdom Pseudomonadati; phylum Bacteroidota; class Cytophagia; order Cytophagales; family Leadbetterellaceae; genus Arcticibacterium; species Arcticibacterium sp. The sequence goes on along the minus strand of NZ_JBSRVI010000105.1, from coordinate 31,515 downwards.
AGAAAAGCTAAGGTCTCAGGATAAAATTTGGTAGTTTTTTAATGGCCAAATGAAATTATTTCATTGCCCATACCCGAAAACGCAAGAAAGCGTTGCCTTAAAAGAATTAGTTTTTTATGAAAATAAATTCGAAGTGTTTTTCAAAGGCAGAACTACGGTTGTACCTGACAATTTTCATTTAAAGGTAGGAGGCCACTCATATTAAAAAAAGGAGAATATATTTATTCCTCAAAAAGTTATTTGGATATTTTTCAAACCACAGACAACGCTTTTAAATATTTCGGTGTAATGGCGAATACAGGGTTTAAATGAATGAATGTTTTGCCCAGAATAAAGTGCTAATAACAAATAATTAAAACAAATCAATGAAAATGGAAAACAAATTTGTATTGCTTTTAGCGGTAATATTAACCGCAACATTTACACTAAAAGCACAGGAAACTGAAACAGTTTTTAAAGGAAGTTCTTTAAAAGGGAACCTTAAATCTTTAGGTATTTATGTGGTGCCAGAGATTCAATACACCGGACTGGCTGGTGGATTTGCTCCAACGGTAGGGTTTTCTGGGATGTTACAAGCCAACAAAAAATGGGGAATTGGAGCGGGAATGTACAGTACGTTTACTGACTATATGCCAAAACAATTAAGTAGCACAAAGGGCCTAAGTTTTGATGCCCAATATGGCGGATTGAAATTTGAGTACACACCTAAACCAGATGCAGTGGTACACGTCTCATTCCCATTAATGCTAGGAGCAGGCATGGCGAGCATAGATTCTGTGAATGAATCAAAAACTTTCTTCCAAGCCAATAAAATGGATGACGAAAATCATGGTATGGAATCAAGAGGTGATGGTGGTCATAATGAAGAGATGTTCTTTATAGTACAGCCTGGTATAAATTTAGAAACCAATCTATTTAAATATGGTAAATTATTTATTGGAGCCAATTACAGATTGGCATTGGATAAAAAAGACGCTCTAACTGCTGCCACGAGTATGTATCCACAAACCACAGCCAAACAATTAAGTGGTTTTACGATGAATATAGGTATAAAATTTGGAATTTTCGATTGGGACATGAAAGGCCGTAAGTCAAAGATGTAATAAACATTCCGGAGCACTAAATAAATACAGAAAAAGGAGGGAATTATGAATTTTGACTCATATTTCATTACTAAATATCTTCATCAAAATTTTTTGATTCCTCCTGATGCCGTAAAGTTGTCATCAAATCTAAGAAAAGACTTTCATCTGAATCGCAGCCAGATTTATGAGTTCCTGTTTTATTTGGACGGCATTTTTGATGTCAAATTTCCTCATAAAAAAACTGAAGATAGTTACGAGTACTTATTTGAAATTATCTTTTACATTGTCATTTGCCAGTATGACAACAATGCCTCTACTTAATAAATCTTGCTCAATATGTCGGGCTTACAATATGCCTGATTTTCAACTAAACAAAACATGCGATCATTGCGAACTATTTCACAATAGCTCCCGATTGGCACCGTGCAGTTAATTTAGGAGGTAGAATTTTCTTGTTCTTGGAATATTGGGAACATTCATGCCATCAACATTAGTTAAAAATAAAGAGACGTACGTAAAAATGATCTCTTTATTGGTCTCAGGGATGGTTGAAACTATGCAATTTATTGCATTTGGCTTTCAGCTTCTAAAAATTTACTAATTTTGATATATGGATTTTCAAAAATCAAACGGGCATAGTGTTTCAAGATTACAGCTGATATAGTGTGGTCGACTAAATATCGTTATGCAGTTCTAGAGGAGATATTAAGTTACGGTGTTACATTTTGTTAATACAAATTTGTGTGGCAGAAGGAGTTCAAACATTGAAGGGAGTCGTATCTAAAGTTCGGGTCAAGTGCATGTTGAATGCAGCTCTTCTCAATCGATAAGTCAATTGGTTAAACTTCTAAAGGGGCGTTCCTTGAGAAAATTGCAGTTGGAGTTTTCTGAATTGAAGAAGCGTTATTGGGGTAGCCATTTATGAGCAATAGGCTTTGGGTGTTGGAGTATGGGCAATATTACGAATGAAATGGTCAACGAATATTTGGAGCAGCATAGAAATCCAAATGAAAGTAATAATACTAATTTTATCGTCGAATGGGCGGACTTTCAGTCTGAACTAAAACTATGGACTTTGAGTCCATAGTGGTTTATTTCCTGTAATTCATGTTCAAATATTATTGGGCTATTTAATTTTGAAATTTAGCGGAGTGGGATTGGTTTATTGGATTCCTAGTTTAATGGAAGGTCCAGTTTGGGTATTCAAATTATCCTTTACGTTTCTGAACTTTAGTGAATATTCAATATTGCTTAACGGTGCACAAGTATCTTGTACTTTGGCGTTTTCATGTCGTCTATCATTCGAACCAGGCAGTAGTGAATATTTGTAGACCACAACTATGGAGATGTTTTGAGTATTTAAGAAAAATATTTTAGGCACTTTCACAAGTCTGAGTTCTGCAAATACATTTTTTTGAGTTATACTTATTTTGTGGGTATTGAAAAGGCAAAAGTTTAAAAATCTAACTTTAGAATCATTCAAACCCAAACAAAAAATCAATTATTGAAGGCTCCTCTCTTTTAGGACATATACTGAATATAACTGTTTTATCTCTAAGAATATTTTTGCACAACAAACACCTAGGCAATTTGTCGAAGAAAAGGTAGGCATTACTGTTTATTACTGCTCCTCAGCCACAAGCAGTGTCAATGAAGTAAGAAGTAAAAATCACTTCCGATTTTGAGACCAATATGAAAATATTAATTACTGCAATTACCTATATGTAAAAGTATCCATATTGGGTTCATGGAGCATTGATATCGCAGGTGTTAACAAAAATGAACGACCAAGAAGTGATTTATTATAATAAACTTTATTTCTCTTGACCATTGTCTGATTGAGATATTGCGGGTTATTCAAAGTTGGTAAATAATTCTGTGGATGGAACAATAACTTCAGTATTTACGGCTAAACCTATGTCTCTTCCTAAAACAAAAGACGTTGTTAGGATAATGTCCTTCGATTCCCGATGGTACTCTACTCCCAAAATAGGAGGATGGTTTAAGAGTGAATATACTTTCAGCTCCGATCCTGGAGGAAGTATACCTGCTTGGGTTGTAAATTTGGCACTTGATGAAGGATCTTTTAAGACGATTGTTTATTTCAAGAAGTAGCTGAGGGATGAAAACTATTTTGGGAAATAGGCTACATTAGCAGCTATATTTCACTAATTACAGTATGGGTGTTCAATCTACTTTATTATTATAATTAAGTTCACTGTTACACTTGCTGTTACCTAGTACTGATGCAGTGCGTTAACTTACTGATTAACAACGCGTTAACGTGACAAATAGTGGCCCCGCTAGGAATCGAACCTAGATCTAAAGTTTAGGAAACTTCTATTCTATCCATTGAACTACGGGGCCATGAGAAAGACTACTAAATGGTAAGCTTTTACCTTTTAATAAGTTTAATTCTCGTCTTCTGTGCCAGAATCTTGATGGCCTTGCCAGTCATAAAGCGGATTTTGCGTTGGATCCCAATTGGGGTATATCGCAAAATGCCTGGTAGTGAGATGCTCCATAAGAACGGATCTTAACTCACTAAGGTTCTCTTTATTTTCAGCGGATATGAAAACCACATTGTCCATGTTTTTGGCCAAATAACTGGTTTTTAGTCGAGATAGGTTTTTCTCTAAATCTTCATCGGTGGCTAAGTGAGCATCAAGACCTTCTTCGGACTCGGGCTTAAATAAATCTAATTTATTAAAAACCAGAATGGTAGGCTTGTCCGCAGCACCAATATCTGCTAGTGTACCGTTAACAACATCTATTTGCTCTTCGAATGACCTATGAGAGATGTCTACCACATGAATGAGTATATCTGCTTCTCTTATTTCGTCTAGTGTCGATTTAAAAGACGCCACTAGGGTGGTTGGGAGTTTTCTAATGAAACCAACGGTGTCTGTAAGAAGGAAAGGAATGTTTCCCAAAACAATCTTCCTGACGGTAGAGTCTATAGTGGCGAAAAGTTTATTTTCTGCAAAAACATCTGTTTTAGCCAAAACTCTCATTAATGTAGATTTTCCTACGTTGGTATAACCTACCAAGGCCACACGTACCAATCGGTCTCTTTCTTTTCTTCTTGTTAAAGATTGAACGTCTATTTTTTCAAGCTTCTTTTTTAAGAAGGAGATTCTGTCTTTTACTATTCGCTTATCGGTTTCTAGCTCCTTTTCTCCAGGCCCTCTCATACCTACACCACCTTTTTGTTTACTAAGGTGAGTCCACATTCGGGTTAGTCTAGGATATAGATATTGATGCTGAGCCAGCTCAACCTGCCTTTTGGCTTGGTCTGATTTGGCTCTTTGAGAAAAAATATTAAGAATAAGGAGACTTCTATCCAAGATTTTTGTGTCCTCAAATTTGGCCTCAAGGTTTCTTACCTGAGATGGAGATAGGTCGTCATCAAAAATAATAGAATCCACTGGATTGGCTAATAGATAAGTTTGTATTTCCTCAAGTTTTCCTTTCCCTACAAACGTCTTATTATCAGGCTTTGGGAGTCTTTGTGTAAATACTTTTTCACAGGTTACTCCAGCAGTACTGGCCAGGAAAGCCAGTTCATCCAAGTATTCTTTAGTTTTTTCTGCATCTTGGTCTTTATTTATCACACCTACCAACACACATTTTTCTTTTTCCTTAGAAGTAGAAAATAAAGGGCTATTCTGCAAACTTGTAATTTGGTTTTAATTCGTCTAAATTGACGTGCCAAAGTTAGTTATAAGAAATAAAAATTCATAGATATATTTGTAACCGATTGATAAAGAGGTGAAAATATATGTGAAAATTTTATAATGTTTTTTTTGATTTTTGGAGTTTGCACTGATAATACAAACTGGCACAGTATTCGTAACTAGACTATTCGAATCTGATTAAATCTGCAACTAATTTCAGTTACTATTAATTATCAGGTGTTTAAACGGAAAAACTTAAATCTGTTGGAAAATAGAATTGGAGTGCATACATTTGTTATCTAGATGCCACAGACTATAAAAATATTTGAGTGTTGAACTCATAAAGGCTTAATCCGCTTTGTTTCACGTTTACGTGATACACATGGATTATTAGGAAAGCACGTAAGTCGGAATCCCTGTCACTAAAATTGAGGCAGGGATTTTATTTTTATAGCTTTGCAATCTTTTCCCTTAAGTAATATGTCAAGTAAAATTTCAAGTAAAGTAGAGATTAAGAACCGAAAGGCTTCTTACGAGTACCAGTTTATAGATACTTATACGGCTGGTATAGTGCTGCGTGGAACCGAGATGAAGTCCATCAGGATGGGTAAAGCAAATATCTCCGATGCCCACTGTTATATTACCAATGGTGAGCTTTTTGTGAAGAATCTTCATATTTCACCTTACGAATTCGGTACGCACTATAACCATGAACCGCTTAGAGAGCGTAAATTGTTGTTGCAGAAAAAGGAATTGAGGAAAATAGAAGGGAAGCTCAAAGATGTTGGTCTAACCATAATTCCAACAAGATTATTTATAAGCGAGAATGGGTTGGCTAAATTAAATATTGCTTTAGCAAAAGGTAAAAAATTGTTCGATAAAAGAGAGAGTATAAAATCTAGAGATACTGAAAGGCAAGAAAGTAGAAAGTTTTAGGTGCTGTTTTAGTATTAATATTATGTTTAGGTAAAGACTTGGCTGTAAGTGCTTGATTTTTCAGTAAAACTATTATCTTCGGGAATCATTTTCAATCAGTTACAAGCAAATGGGCCGGAAAGTTTTAGTTCTAAATGCCGATTTTAGTGCCATCACAGTTTGCACTGTACCTAAAGCCTTTTTGCTCGTTTATTTAAACAAGGCAGAACTCTTGAAAGATGACAATAAGGCTCGTCTAAGAACCGTATCGGTTTCATATCCCCTCCCATCCGTTATAAAACTTAATAATTACGTCAAAGTACCCTATAAAGGTGTGGTTTTGAATAGACAAAACATTTTCAAAAGAGATGGAAATGAATGTGTCTATTGTGGAAGAAATAGGGATTTGACTCTGGATCATGTTATTCCTAAATCTCGAGGAGGTAAAACCAATTGGGTTAACCTAGTGGCAGCATGCAAATCTTGCAATGGTAGAAAAGGTGACAATACACCTGAAGAAGCAGGGATGCCACTGAGCAAAAAACCCTTTAAACCTACATTTGTTATGTTTCTTCGGAATTTCTCTGGCAAAGTAGGAGAAAATTGGGCTCCGTTCTTAGGAGCCAATAAAATGGCTTAGTATTAATTTAGCTATTTAAGCAATTCTTATTTGATTATATATCGCAAATTGATTACTTTTGCAGTCCTTTTAAAAGGAATGTTCGATTAATAATTAATTTCTGCGGTATTAGGCTCGTAACGTAGATGTATCAAAGGGCTGATAATAAGATATATGGATAATCAAGAATTTCCAGAATTTGATTGGGACAGAGTTTCAAAGAAAGGTATTGGTGGAGGGTATTCTAGTGCAGAGAAAGAAGAGCTTTCTAAAATCTACGAAGAGACTTTAACGACGATAGAGGAGAAGGATGTAGTAACAGCCACAGTAGTAGGCGTTACAGCACGTGAGGTTTTATTAAATATTGGTTTTAAATCTGACGGAATTGTTTCTAGATCAGAATTTAGAGATTTACCAAATTTAAAAGTAGGAGACACTGTTCAGGTTTTCATTGAGAAGCAAGAAGATAGCCTTGGGCAGCTTGTTATTTCTCGTAAGAAAGCTAGAATTCTTACTGCTTGGAGTAATATTGAGAAAGCATTTGAGACTGACGAAATTATGGACGCTCTTGTTAAGAGACGTACTAAAGGTGGTCTTATTGTTGATATTCACGGAATTGAGGCATTCTTGCCAGGTTCTCAAATTGATGTGAAGCCTATCAGAGACTTTGATGTATTTGTTAACAAACAAATGGAAGTTAAGGTTGTTAAGATTAATCACACCAACGATAACGTGGTTGTTTCTCATAAAGTACTTATTGAGAAAGACCTTGAAAAACAACGTCAGCAAATTCTTACTAACCTTGAAAAAGGTCAAGTACTTGAAGGTGTTGTTAAGAATATCACAAACTTCGGTGTATTTATTGACCTTGGTGGAGTGGATGGCTTACTGCATATCACAGATATTTCATGGGGTCGTGTTAATCACCCTAACGAGGTTCTTAACCTTGACGAAAAACTTAATGTTGTTGTTCTTGACTTTGATGAAGACAAGAAGCGTATTTCATTAGGTATGAAACAACTTCAAAGTCATCCATGGGATGCCCTTGAGTCTAACTTGGAAGTTGGTTCCCCTGTTAAAGGTAAAATTGTTAATCTTGCAGATTATGGTGCATTCCTTGAAATACACCCAGGTGTTGAAGGATTGATTCACGTATCTGAAATGTCTTGGTCTCAGCATTTACGTAACCCATCTGATTTCTTGCAAATCGGTGACGAAATAGACGCAGTCGTATTGACATTGGATAAAGATGAGAGAAAAATGTCTCTTGGAATTAAGCAGCTTGCTGCAGATCCTTGGACAAAACAAGATCTTCTTAGCAAGTATGCGGTTGGAACTACGCATAAAGGAACTGTAAGAAACTTAACTAACTTCGGTCTTTTCTTAGAATTAGAAGAAGGAATTGATGGTTTAGTTCACGTATCAGATCTTTCTTGGACTAAGAAAATCAAACATCCATCTGACTTTGTTAAGATTGGTGATGAACTAGAAGTAATTGTATTAGAGTTAGACGGAGAAAACAGAAGATTGGCTCTTTCTCATAAGCACTTAGAAGAGAATCCATGGGATGCATTCGAAGGTACTTTTGATGTTGGAACTAAGCATGACTGTACTATCATCTCTAAGTCTGATAAATTGGCAGCATTAGAGCTTCCTTACGGAATCGAAGGTGCAGCTGCATTGAAAAGTTTAGCGAAAGAAGATGGTTCTGTTGGCGAAATAGGCGACAAACTTTCTTTCATAGTTACAGAATTCAATAAAGAGGAGAAGAAAATTATTCTTTCTCATACCAAAACTTGGGATGGTTCTGCTGAAGAGGTAGCTGCAAAGAGCACTAAGAAAGCTGCTGCTAGCAAAGCTAAAACTTCGACAAATCAAACTTCAGAGAAGTCTACTTTAGGTGACTTATCAGCTTTGGCTGCTTTGAAGGAAGAGATGGAAGCTCCTAAGAAAGCGAAGGCTAAGAAGGGAGAGTAGTATTCTCAAAAAGCTTAATTTGAATAGGGACTAGTTTTTCTAGTCCCTATTTCAAAAAAATAAGATTAAGCCCTTTGGCAGTTTGGCATGTCAATTGTAGTTTTGCAGCCAAGGATTAAAAATAGGGTCTCGTGGCCGAGTGGCTAGGCAGTGGTCTGCAAAACCATGTACAGCGGTTCGAATCCGCTCGAGACCTCTCAAGCTCAGTTGTATACAAATTGTCTTTGTTACAGCATCTTTTAAAAATACCATTCTTAAGGACTCAATATTTGAGGATTTAGGATGGTATTTTGTATTTAAGACATTGCTGTTCAGTAAGTTATGCAATTATTTATAACAATTCTAAATTATAGTCAACCACAGAAAAAATCAAAATTCTTTTTTGATGGAACTCTTTCCATGGCTAGATTTGCACTCTCAAAACAAATACACCGTCAATAATAGAATATGTTCAAAACGCATATAAGACCGCTTCTTCTATTATTTATTTCTTTAACAACCGTTACCCTTACTTTTGGGCAAGATGGCGATGCTGCCTTGGGTGAGAAAATATTTAAGAATAACTGTGCTGCATGTCACTCCTCAGGGGCTGATATCGTAGTAGGTCCTGGTCTAAAAGATATCGAAGAAAGAAGAGATTATGATTGGTTGAAAGCTTGGATTATCAATCCCGCCGCCGTAATCGCAAGTGGAGATCAATACGCTGTTGACTTGTACGAAGAGTACAACAAAACGCAGATGACCGCATTCGCTGGTTTCGGAGATGACGAAATTAAGGGAATCTTGGCATACGTTAAAGCTGCTAACGAGGCTGCACCGGCAACGGCTGCTGTTCCTGGAGCTGCAAACGCTGCTGATAATGGAGGTTCTAAAGAAGGAGACTTCTTTAATATCATTTTGGTAACACTACTAGTTTTAATGGGTCTAGTTTTAGTAGCACTTATTGCTGTCTTAAACGTACTCTCAAAATTAACGAAAGGAGAAGGTGAAACCATTGATAATAGAGGTGTAGGCGAGCAGCTTAGAGATTCAGCGAAAGTTGTTTTTCAAAACCCAACTGTTAGAAATGCTATTATCGTGTTATTCCTTTTGTTTGGTGCGAAAGCAACATTTGATGGTCTTTATGGAATAGGGGTACATCAAGGTTATGCTCCAACCCAGCCAATACCGTTTTCTCATAAGCTTCATGCAGGAGATATGGACATTGATTGTGCATATTGCCATACTGGGGTTTATAAAGGCAAGCAAGCAGGTATACCTTCAGCTAGTATATGTATGAACTGTCATAATAGCATTAAGCAAGGTTCGCCAGAAATTCAAAAAATTTATACTGCACTGGAGACTGACCAACCTATTGAATGGGTAAGGGTTCATAATTTACCAGATTTGGCTTACTTTAATCACTCTCAGCATACGAATGTGGCTGGTTTGGATTGTGAGAATTGCCATGGTGAAATTAATAAAATGGAAGTGGTTCAGCAGCGTCATACTTTAACCATGGGTTGGTGTATTGATTGTCACAGACAAACAGACGTTAACGCTAAAGGTAATGCGTATTACGATAAGCTTGTGGAAGCTCATGAAGCGACTTCAATTGGAGGAATGAAAGTGGAGGATATTGGTGGTCTGGAATGTGCCAGATGTCATTATTAAAATATTAATCGTAAGAGATTTTTAGAAAAACCCTTTGTGGGGAAATATAAATACTAATGGAAAATACTACTAAAAGGTATTGGAAGGGGATAGAAGAGTATCGAAATGATATTGAGGTGGTTAAAAACGCGGATCGTGAATTTAACTTAGACGATATCGAAGGAGGAACTCACAGAAGGGACTTCTTGAAAATGCTCGGTTTTGGTGTTGCTGCGGTTTCTTTAGCTGCTTGTGATGCTCCAGTAAGAAAAACTATTCCATATTTAAAGAAACCGGAATCTGTAGAGCCAGGTATTCCTAACTATTTTGCATCTACTTACTTTCAAGGTGGTGATTATGCAAGTATTTTAGTTAAAACAGTAGAGGGTAGGCCTATCAAAATAGAAGGTAACAAACTTTCTAAAGTGACTAAAGGTGGTATGAGCGGTCGTGTTCATGCATCGGTTCTTTCTCTATATGACAACGAAAAACTTCAAGGTCCAAGAAAAGGTGAGTCTGAAATTTCTTGGGAAGATCTAGATAAAGAGGTTGTTGCAGGATTAAAATCTGCATCAAATATCAGAATTGTTTCTTCAACGGTTGTTTCACCAACAGCCAATAAGGTAATAGCTGATTTTACTGCAAATTATCCTTCAACAGTTCATGTATCTTATGATGCTAATTCTGTTTCTGGTTTAATTGCTGCAAATCAGGCTTCTTTTGGTAAAGCAATTGTTCCTTCTTATGATTTTTCTAAAGCGAAGGTAATTGTAGGTATTAATTGTGATTTTCTAGGAAATTGGATTTCTCCTATAGAATATTCGTCCCAATGGGCGGAAGGCCGTAGGTTGAATAGCGGTAAAGATGGAAAGCATGACATGTCTCGTCATTATCAGTTTGAAACTGGAATGACTATCACGGGTGCTTCTGCTGATTACAGAGATATGATAAAGCCATCTGAGGAAGGGGCTTTGTTGATTGCTTTGTATAATAAGTTAACAGGTAATGTTATTGGTAATTCATCTGTTTCTTCTGAACTAGTCAATAAATGTGCAATAGATCTTAAAGCCGCTAACGGACAGGCTTTGGTGGTTTCTGGTTCTAATGATACGGCCATACAAACAATCGTTAACGGAATCAATAGCTTCTTAGGAAGTTATGGAAGTACAATTAGTTTAGCTCGAGCAAACAATACTCGTCAGGGTAGTGATGCTGCTTTATCAAATTTTGTTAATGAGTTGAAATCAGGGAGCGTAGACGCTGTTATTTTCTTGGATGCCAATCCAGTTTTTAACCAAGCGAATGGTTCTGAACTTGCGACTTTAATTGCAAAGGTTAAAACATCTGTTTCTTTTGCTGATCGTGTAGATGAAACTGCCGCTGCTTGTAAGTATGTAGCACCTGCACCTCATTTCTTAGAGTCTTGGGGAGATGCTTCTCCTAAAACAGGTTCTTATTCACTTCAGCAACCTACTATTTCTTTGATATTTAATACGCGTCAAGCGGAGTCTAGTTTATTATTATGGGCTGGTCTTGATGGTGATTATCATAAATATTTAAAAGCCAACTGGAAAAGTAATGTATTAGGTGGTAAGTCTTGGGTTTCTGCTCTTCATGATGGAGTTCTTGAAACAGGAGAGTTACTTTCAGCCGAAGGTGTTTCTTTCGCGGGTGATTTAGGAGCTGCGGCTTCTAAGGTAGCAGCAACTAAAGGTGGCGGATTAGAGATTAGTGTTTTTGAATCAGTGCCTATGGGTGATGGTTCTCAAGCCAACAATCCATGGCTTCAAGAGATGCCAGATCCAATTACTAAAGTTACTTGGGAGAATACGTTAAACGTGTCTCAAAAAACCGCCAACGAGCAAGGCTTAGAAAAAGGTGATTGGGCTAAATTGACTGTGGGTGATTATAGCATAGAATTACCTGTGTTAATTCAACCTGGCCAAGCTCATAATGTTGTTAGTGTAGCTAAGGGTTACGGTCGTACAGCCGCAGGAAAATGTGGTAATGTAGGAGCGAACGCCATGCCATTTACTAATGGTGTCAATTGGACTGCTAATGCAACAATTGAAAAAACAAAATCTGGATATACTTTAGCACAAACTCAAACGCACGAAACAGTAATGGGTCGTAAGGCCGTTGTTCAGGAGTCTGTATTGAGTGAGTATGTTAATAACAAGAAAGCAGGTAGATTTGAGCCAAAGATAGAGACATCTGAAGGCCCAGTAAATCCATACAGCATTAGCCTATGGGATGGTCATGAGAAAAGGAATCATAGCTGGGGAATGGTCATTGACCTTAACACTTGTACAGGATGTTCTGCTTGTTTGGTTTCATGTCAGGCAGAAAACAACGTTTCTGTTGTTGGAAAGAAAGAGGTGGCTAGAGCTCGTGAAATGCATTGGATTCGTCTGGATCGTTATTACAGCACAGACGCAGATACGACATATAAAATAGACCCAGCATACATTAGAAAAATGGAAGATGCTTCTGAAAATCCAGAAGTGGTGTTCCAACCAATGATGTGTCAGCATTGTAGCAATGCTCCTTGTGAGACGGTTTGTCCAGTATTAGCGACAACGCACAGTTCTGAGGGTTTAAATCAAATGACTTATAACAGATGTGTGGGTACAAGATATTGTGCTAATAACTGTCCTTATAAAGTTCGTCGATTTAACTGGTGGAAATATTATGAAAACGAGGATTTCGATTTCCACATGAATAATGAATTGGGTAGAATGGTTCTTAATCCTGAGGTTACAGTAAGATCTCGTGGTGTGATTGAGAAATGTTCTATGTGTGTTCAAAGAATCCAATCAGGTAAATTGGTTGCAAAGAAAGAGAAGCGTAGACCAGAGGATGGAGAGATAGAAACAGCTTGTTCTCAATCTTGTCCAACTGGAGCTATCACGTTTGGTGACATGTTGGACCCAAATTCTAGAATATCTAAGACCTTAGCGGTTGAGAAGGAAGGTAGAGCATTCCATGTTTTGGAAGAGATTAATGTTCAGCCTCAAGTTAGTTACTTGACTAAGATCAGAAATAAAGATTTAGCTGATGCCAAGGCTTCAGCTCATCAAAAAGAGACTCATACTGAAGTTGAGGCTCACGGTTAATAAAGAATTTTTTAAACGAAAATAATAGGAACTCTTTTATTAAAGGGTAGCAATTATGCAAGTAGTTTCGCCAATTAGAGAACATTTAGTAACGGGAGGTAAGACCCTTCATGATATTACTGAAGACATAAGCAGACATGTAGAAGGAGAACCAACCAAAGAATGGAAAGTGGTTTTCGGTATATCATTAGCTGTTTTGGCTTATGGTGGATACTGGGCTTATCAAACATGGTTTCATGGACTAGGCAACTGGGGTTTAAATAAAACCGTTGGTTGGGCTTGGGATATCACAAACTTTGTATGGTGGGTTGGGATTGGTCACGCTGGTACCCTTATCTCAGCCATTTTGTTATTGTTCCGTCAGAAATGGAGAACATCCATTAATAGAGCTGCTGAAGCAATGACCATTTTTGCGGTATTATGTGCAGGTACTTTTATATTCTTTCACATGGGTAGACCATGGTTGGCATATTGGGCACTGCCACTTCCTAACACTTTCGGTTCGCTTTGGATTAACTTTAACTCCCCTTTAGTTTGGGACGTTTTTGCCATCTCCACTTACTTATCAGTTTCATTACTTTTCTGGTATATTGGTTTAATACCTGATTTAGCTACTATTAGAGATAGAGCTACGGGTCTTAGAAAAACCATTTACGGTGCCCTTTCTATGGGTTGGACAGGTGGAGCGAGAGCTTGGGCTAGATATGAAGATGTATCCTTGATTCTTGCAGGTTTATCAACACCATTAGTACTATCGGTACATACTATTGTATCCATGGACTTTGCCACATCAGTAATACCTGGATGGCATACAACTATCTTCCCTCCATATTTCGTGGCAGGAGCAATTTTCTCGGGTTTCGCAATGGTGCAAAACTTGATGTTAATTGTTAGAGTAGTTTACAAATTGGAAGATTACATTACCATAGAGCATATTTCTTTAATGAATAAAATCATTACGGTTACGGGTTCTATAGTGGGTGTGGCATATATTACAGAATTCTTTATTGCCGCTTACTCAGGAGTTCAATATGAAAGTTATGCTTTTATCAATAGAGCTACTGGACCTTTATGGTGGTCGTATCTGGCCATGATGACTTGTAATGTTCTTTCTCCTCAAATATTCTGGTTCAAGAAAATGAGGGAAAGTATCGTAGTATCTTTTGTAATAGCAGTAGTAGTTAATATAGGAATGTGGTTTGAGAGATTTGTAATTATTGTTACATCTCTACACAGAGATTACCTTCCTTCTAGTTGGACTTACTTTACCCCAAGAATGGGTGATATTGGAGATTACTTATTTACGTTCGGATTCTTCTTTGTGTGTTTCTTATTGTTTGCCAAATTCCTTCCGGTCATTAACATGGCAGAGGTAAAAGGTGTACTAAAGTCATCTTCAGAAAAGAAATCTAAATAAATCAGACTGTAGCATAATTTATAAGTCAATAATGGCAAATAAAAAATATATAATAGGTGTTTACGAAGACGATGAAGTCGTGATGAATGCGGTGTCCAGTGTTCGTGGAAAAGGAATAAAAATTCATGAGGTCTATTCACCATTCGCTATTCATGGCTTGGATGCTGCCTTAGGTTATCCAAGAGCAAGAATGGGTGTTCCTGCATTCGTTTTTGGAATTACGGGTACTTCATTGGCTTTTTTATTAACTTTTTGGACGATGGGTTTTGATTGGCCAATGATAGTTGGTGGAAAGAATTTCATTCCGTTCCCTACAAATATTCCTATCGTATTTGAGTTAACAGTTTTGTTAGCTTCTTATGGTATGTCATTTGTGTTTTTTGGAATGGAAGGTTTAAATCCATTTGCAAAGCCGGTTATCTTTGATGACAGAATTACAGATGATAAATTTGTAATGGCCATTGATTTGGAAAAAAGTGGTGCTTCGGAAGAAGAAGTTAAAGAAGCATTGAAAAATTCGGGTGCTTCTGAGGTTAACGTTAAAGAGATATAATTGAAGAAATGAATATTTTGAAAAACAAACTTTCGATTTCAGTTTTAGCCTGTGTTATGGTGGCTGTTACTATGGTCTCTTGTAGCGATAATGAAAGTACAGGTTGGGAGTATGCTCCTAATATGTATAATTCAAGAGCTTATGAGTCGCAAACTCAGTTTAGACCTAATAATGTGAACCCACACGGGATGAACATGAGATTACCAGTAGAAGGTACCGTTGCTAGAGCTAATTATAATACAGAGATACTTCAGGATGATGGTACGGTGGTAACCGACTTGATGATGTATGATATGGATAAAGATAGCCTTGATTGGGCATCTAAAAATCTTGTAAATCCTATCCCTTGGTCTGAAACGGCAGAGGATCAAGGTAAAGTGTTGTATGAAAGAAATTGTATGCATTGCCACGGTAGCAAAGGTGCTGGTGATGGTAAGGTAGGTGCTGTTTATAAAGGTGTTCCAAATTACGCTTCTGATGCTTTAAGTTCAGTAAGTGGTGGTCATATTTACCATGTTATTACATATGGTAAAGGAAGAATGTGGCCTCATGCTTCTCAGGTTACTCCTGAAGAGAGATGGAAGATTGTACATTATGTACAGCGTTTACAATTAGGAATTTAATTTAGGAATTTAACAAGTTTTTCCCTTTAAAAAGGAATAATAATAAGAATTAGACATGGCTCATAAGCACGAAACTCCTTCAGTAGAAGAATCTTATGATTTCTCCCCAGAGCTAAAACGTAAACTGCTCATCAGCGGTGTTATTGGCTTAGCTCTAGTAGCTATTGGAGTATTTTTGATAAACATCGGTTGGTGGGGTCCAGACGGCTTTGCTGGTGGTGCTCACGAAGTAGCTCATGGAGCTGCCGATGCACATGGAGCAGTAGATGCTCATGCAGCAGAAGGGCATCATGAAGCAACATTAATGAATAGAATTGTAGGAAATCTCTGGATGAATTCAATTTATTTCTTAGGAATATCGGTGATAGGTGTATTCTTCATTTCTTATAATTATGTAGCGAAAGCTGGATGGTATACTTCGTTTAAAAGAATACCCGAGGCGTTTCCAGCGTTTATTGTTATTCCAGCAGTTATAATATTAATTCTTATGACTATCCCTGGTTCAAGACATATTATTATGCACTGGACACATGAGGGCATTATGGATCCTACAAGTAACAATTACGATGCGATTATAGCGGGTAAAAGCTGGTGGTTAAACATGCCTTTCTATATGTTTAGATTGGTAGCTTACTTTGTTATCTGGTGGTATTTATGGAAGCAAATTAGAAAGTATTCTTTATTGGAGGATGCTTCTGGAAGTTTGGATGATTACGCATCAAGTAGAAAGTACGCAAAAATGTTTTTAATTTTCTTTGCGGTAACAAGTTCTACAGCGGCATGGGATTTATCAATGGCAGTAGATGCTCACTGGTTCTCTACGATGTTTGGCTGGTATCATTTGTCTAGCTGGCACGTAGCAGGTTTGGCAGCTATTATGTTAATGATAGTTACTTTAAAAGGTAAGGGGTATTTGAAAGCGGTAAATGATTCAGCTATTCAGGATTTGGGTAAATTAATGTTCGGATTTTCTATTTTCTGGACATATGTATGGTTTAGTCAGTTTTTCTTAATATTCTATGCTCATTTACCAGAAGAAACGATTTATTTCAGAGAGAGATTAACAGGTTTTGATGGAAGATATAATGCACCATTTTATATAAGTCTTATCCTTAACTTTCTTTTCCCTCTGTTAATTTTAATGGCAAGAGGTTCTAAAAGAAATTATACATTTTTAAAGTTGGCTTGTTGGGCGATTTTGATTGGTCATTGGTTTGATTTTTATCAAATGCTGATGCCAGGTATAGCGAAAAACCAAGGTGGTATTGGGTTGATTGAGGTTGGTGTTACAACAGTTTTTGCGAGTGCATTTATTTATGTTGTGTATTCACAATTGAGTAAGGCTAATATGTATGCTAAGAACCACCCGTTCTTAGAGGAGAGTTTACATCACGATATTTAATCATTAAAGGTTTAATTGAATATATATATCTTAAAAAGAGATTGAATAGTTAATTATATGACAATTATTATAGGAATTTTAGCCCTTTTGTTTGTAGCCTTAACGATTATCGTTGTAGGTAAAACACAGGATTTATTAAAGGGTGTTCAGGGGAAAACCGCTGAAGTAGAGGACACCCATTTAGACAGTTCTAATGACTGGAATGCCATTGGTTTGTTTATTTTTTGGATACTATGCGTAGTAGGTTTGGTATGGTCGTTTCTAGATGCTAGAAAGGATTTCTTGCCGGAAGCTTCTTCTATTCATGGGCGTGAGACTGATTTCTGGTTTTGGGTTTCTATGAGTGTAATTATGGTTGCATTCTTTATAGTGAATTCATTATTGTTTTACTTCCCTATTAAGTATAAATACAAAAAGGGACATAGAGCTTCATTTTATCCTCATAATAATAAATTAGAGGTAATATGGACGGTTATCCCTGCTGTGGTGATGGCTGGCTTGGTATTCTCTGGTTTGAGAGTTTGGAATAAGATAATGGATGATGCTCCTGAAGATGCAGAGGTTATTGAAATTATGGGTCGTCAATTTGCTTGGGCAGTTCGTTACCCTGGCGTAGATGATAACAAATTGGGTGACTATGATTATCGTTTGATAGATGATACCAAATCAAATTCTTTTGGTATTGATTTTACAGATCCGAATTCTTTTGATGATTTCACAAGTGCCACAGAGATACATATCCCTAAAGGAAAACCGGTACTTTTAAAAATTAGAGCAAGGGATGTATTGCACTCAGTTTTTATCCCTCATATGAGAGTTAAAATGGATGCTGTTCCTGGAATGCCAACTAAATTCTGGTTTGAAACAGATAAGTCAACGGAGGACATGAGGAAGGAATTGGGTAACCCTGATTTTAATTATGAAATCGCTTGTACTGAAATATGCGGAAGAGGTCACTTTAGTATGAGACTTATACTGATTGTGGATGAATTAGAAGATTATGAGGCTTGGAAAAGGGAACAAACACCGTTCTTGACTATGAACCCAGGTTTTATAGAATTAGTACCAGATAATTTAAAAGCCAGAGCTCTTAAATACATTGGTTCTAACGAAACACCTGAAGTGGTGGAAGTTGTAGAAGTAATAGAGGTAGCAGGAGAATAATTTTAAATTTGATTTAAAGTCTTAAGATATATGTCAACAGATTTATCACATACAGGATCACACGATCACGGTCATGAGGAACATCATGAGCTTGGTTTTATTAGAACTTATATTTTTTCGGAAGATCATAAAATAATTGCGAAGCAGTATTTAATTTCTGGAATTATTTGGGCTGTGATTGGGGGTTTAATGTCTCTAGTTTTCCGATTACAGTTAGGGTTTCCAGATTTGGACATGTCTTTCCTAAAGCCTTTCTTAGGTCAATGGATAGATGGTCAAGGAAAATTGGATCCTAACTTTTATTTGGCTTTGGTTACCATGCATGGTACCATCATGGTTTTCTTTGTGCTTACGGCAGGTTTGAGTGGTACTTTCTCTAACTTTTTGATTCCACTTCAAATTGGTGCCCGTGACATGGCATCAGGGTTTATGAACATGTTATCGTTCTGGTTCTTTTTCCTATCCAGTGTGATAATGTTCTGGTCTCTTTTCATCGAGACTGGTCCTGCTGGTGGTGGTTGGGTAATATATCCACCACTAAGTGCTTTAGCAGATGCTAATCCAGGTTCTGGTTCGGGAATGACATTATGGTTAGTAGCCATGGCTCTATTCATAATTTCACAGTTGTTAGGTGGAGTAAACTATGTGAGTACAGTCATCAACTTAAGAACAAAGGGTATGACCTTTGACAAGTTACCATTGACTATCTGGGCATTTACTTTTACAGCTATCTTGGGAATACTTTCTTTCCCAGTTTTATTATCAGCAGCATTATTATTGATTTTTGATAGAAGTTTTGGTACTAGCTTTTACCTTTCAGATATATATATCAATGGACAAGCTTTATCAAATCAAGGAGGAAGTCCTATTCTTTTCCAACACTTGTTTTGGTTCTTAGGACACCCTGAAGTTTACATTGTTATTTTACCTGCTCTAGGTTTAAGTTCTGAAATTATTGCTACCAATTCCCGTAAGCCAATCTTTGGGTATAAAGCCATGATTTTATCAATGGCTGGAATTATGTTCTTAGCTTTTATTGTTTGGGCTCACCATATGTTTATGACAGGAATGAATCCTTTCTTGGGTTCAGTGTTTATGTTATTGACTTTGATTATTGCAGTTCCTTCAGCGGTAAAGGCGTTTAACTATATTACGACACTTTGGAGAGGAAATATTATTTTTACTCCAGCAATGTTATTTGCTATTGGATTGGTTTCCTTCTTTGTTTCAGGTGGATTGACAGGTATTATATTAGGTAACTCTGCTCTAGATATTCAGCTTCATGATACCTATTTTGTTGTGGCTCACTTTCACCTAGTAATGGGTTCTGCGGCTATATTTGGTATGGTTGGAGGAGTTTATCACTGGTTCCCAAAGATGTTTGGTAGAATGATGAACAAGTCTTTGGGTTACGTTCACTTTTGGATAACATTTGCCGGTGTTTATGCGGTTTTCTTCCCTATGCACTATATTGGTATTGCTGGTTTCCCAAGAAGATACTATGCATGGTCTGGTTTTGACGCTTTCAATATTTACGCAGATTTGAATACATTCATGACAGTGGCTGCCATTGTTACTTTTGCAGCTCAATTAATATTCATATTTAACTTTATATATTCTATTTTCTGGGGTAAGAAGGCACCTGCAAATCCATGGAATTCTAATACTTTGGAGTGGACGACACCAATTATTCCTGGTCACGGTAACTGGCCTGGTGAAATACCAACAGTATACAGATGGCCTTACGATTATAGTAAGCCTGGTGCTAAAGAGGATTTTATTCCACAACACATACCTTTTTCTGCCACTCCTGAATCTAACTTCCCAGAGGAGAATGAGTTGATAGAAGAAGAGAAAATAGTGGAGTCTATAGAATTTGATAAGAATATTCCAGATTGATATCTCGGTATTATTTATAAAACCAAGTGCGAAGTACTGGAAGTTAATGCCAAGTACTTCGTTCTTTTTGTTTTAAGATGTATAAAAAATTTGCCATTATTACCATTGCTGCAGTTTACTTTCTAATTCTCGTAGGAGGAGTAGTGAGAGCTACCGGTTCTGGTATGGGCTGTCCAGACTGGCCAAAATGTTTTGGAACTTGGATTCCTCCTACACATGTAAGTCAGCTTCCCGAGAATTATCAAAAGATATTCGGTGAAAAACTAAAGGGTGAGGTGGAATTCCATGCATTTAAGACTTGGGTGGAATATGTGAATAGATTGGTAGGGGTTCTTATTGGTTTATTTATTTTTATCACACTTGTTTTTTCATATAAAGAATATAAAAACACTAAATCAGGCGTTATTCTTTATTCCTTCTTAGCTTTTGTTTTGGTAGGTGTGGAAGGATTTTTGGGTTCGAAAGTGGTTTCTTACGAGTTACATCCGGGATTAGTGACTGTTCATTTGGTTTTGGCAATCTTTGTTGTTATGCTATTGATATATGCCTTGTTTTTGGCCTACAGGTATGATAAAGTGTTAGACTCAGAACAAAATACTTCTTATAGATTTGGAGTGCTCATATTGTTGATTTTAAGTTTTGGTCAATTGATCTTGGGAACACAAATAAGGGAGGCCGTGGACCATTTATCTTTTGGAAGTGAGCCAAGGGAGCAATGGGTAAGTTTATTACTTGGAGGAAGGTTTTATATACATATTATTCTGGGTATTATTCTTTTGATTTCCCATGGGCTTTTATTGAAAACGGTAAAGAAATCGGAGAAGGGTGGATTAGGGTTAAAATTTGTGAGATACTTAGTTCTGTTGGTGGTGTTAGAATTTGTTGTAGGAGGAATTTTAGGTCTTTTTGAAATTCCAGCGTTTGCACAGCCAATTCATCTTACCTTTGCAACGCTTATTATCGGATTGCAGTTTAGTCTTTATTTGATTTTTGGTAATCAGTCAGCTATAAAAGGAAATTGATATGGAAGAGAGTCTTGTTCTAAATAATTTTGTTTTGAAATTTAAGGCATACTTTGAGTTAACAAAGTTTAGGTTATCTTCTACCGTGGTGTTTTCCAGTGCTATTGGTTATATGTTGGGAAGCCACAATGTAAATTATGGTAGTCTTTCACTATTTGCTTTAGCTGCTTTTTTAACCACTGCTGCTGCCAATGTGGTGAATCAGATTTGGGAGAAAGATTTGGATAAATTAATGACTAGAACGATGGATAGACCTATTCCATCTGGTCGTTTATCAATTAAAGAATCTGCTATATTTAGTGCTATTTGCCTTTGTATAGCTTTATTTATACTGTCTTATTATTTTAATTTTAAAGCAGCGGGTATTTCTTTTTTGTCTTTTGTGCTTTATGGATTTGTTTATACACCATTAAAAAGGAAGGGGCCAGTAGCAGTGGCTGTGGGAGCTTTACCAGGGGCTTTCCCTCCGATGATTGGATGGCTAGCGGCTACTAATCAATTTGGTTTAGAGCCAGGAATATTATTTGGAATTCAGTTTTTTTGGCAATTCCCTCACTTTTGGGCTATCGCTTGGGTGTTGGATGAAGATTATACAAAAGCAGGCTTTAAGTTATTACCATCATCTGGTGGTAGAAATATCAATTCTGCTATACAAATTATGATGTATACAGTGGTGCTTTTACCTTTGTGTTGGGTACCATTTTACTTAGGAATGACAGGAATTCACTCGGCTATGATAGCCATGCTTTTTGGCGTGTTATTCTTGATTCAAACATTTCATCTGATGCGGAAGATGGACAAAAAGGCTGCACTTCAGTTAATGTTTGGCTCTTTTATTTATTTACCTGTGGTGCAAATCGCATATTTACTCGATAAATTATGATGGCAATATCAGAAAAAGAACCTAAGCCGGTTTTAAGTGTCAATAAATGGAAGTTTATGACATGGCTTTTTATTATTACTATTTTGATGCTTTTCGCATCGCAAACATCGGCCTATTTAGTACGTAGGGCTGAGGGTAACTGGGTGGAGTTTACACTTCCAGCTATATTTTACTGGAGTACGTTGGTTTTACTCATAAGTAGTCTTTTTATGCATTTGGGATTAAAAGCGGCTAGGCAAGATGAGTTTAAAAAACTAAGGATTTTCATAAGTATTACGACCATTTTTGGTCTGATATTTTTAGTGATGCAGTATATTGGATGGCAGGAGTTGCAATCAGCAGGCGTATATTTGAAGGGAAATCCTTCGGGTTCTTTTTTATATATCTTAACAGGGCTGCACGCTTTCCACTTATTAAGTGGCTTAGTGGTTCTATTGTTTTCGTTAGTTGCAGCTTTTAGAATGAGTATTCATGCTAAAAAGATGGTTCAAATTGAGGTTTGTGCTACTTACTGGCATTTTTTAGATATTTTATGGATTTACCTTTTTGTGTTTTTATTGTATTTTAGATAATTTTTTAACCAATACGCTATTCCCAAGGCATTTTTGCAAAAGATGATTAAATTTGCCTCGGTTTTATAGTTAAAAATTAAGAACGTTTTATGTCAAGTCATGCTTCTTCAACACCCGATAATCTTTTATGGAAGGGTGGGGTGCAACCAATGAGAGTTGGATATGGTAAATTGATGATGTGGATATTTCTACTATCTGATACGTTTACATTTTCCGCTTTATTGATTTCTTATGGATTGGTAAGGTTTAGTTTTCCTACTTTCAAGGATCTAAATCCAGGTCAGTCAATTAAGGATTTCACGTTTTCTCAAGAATGGTGGCCTACGCCAGAAATGGTGTTTGAGGCAGTGCCTTTTTTACATGGTCTAAGTTTACCTCTTGTTTTCGTTGGTATCATGACCTTCATTTTGATTTTTAGCTCTGTTACTATGGTTCTGGCTGTTGAAGCTGGACATAGAATGGATAAAGCTGATGTAGAGAAGTGGATGTTATGGACTATACTTGGAGGGATTACTTTTTTGGGTTCTCAAGCTTGGGAATGGTCTCACTTTATTCATGGAACAGGAGCAGGTGGAGCTAATTTAGTTCATAATGAATACGGCCCTGCAGCATTTGCAGACTTCTTCTTCTTTATTACTGGATTTCACGGAACTCACGTACTCTCTGGAGTTATATTAAATATCCTTATTTTTTATAACGCCTCAAATGGCGTTTATCAGAAAAGAGGGCATTATGAAATGGTGGAGAAGGTTGGTTTGTACTGGCACTTTGTAGATTTAGTGTGGGTGTTTGTATTTACTTTCTTTTACCTAGTTTAATTATTTTCAAAAGTATTATATAAGATGACAGAACACATAGAAAATATTCAAGCAGAAAAACAGAAACCACAAACAAAGGAGTTGTGGAAGGTATTCTGGATTTTGTTAATCATAACGGCAGTCGAGTTTATAATTGCTTTCACAATTAGCTCTGACAGTAGCTTAGGTAAATGGCTTAAAATATCATTATTTATTATTTTAACCTTTGTAAAGTCTTTCTACATCGTAGGCACCTTTATGCACCTTAAAAATGAAGTGAAGGCTTTAATATGGACAGTAATATTACCAGTTGTCTTTGTATTCTGGTTTATTGCAGCTTTAGTTTATTTTGAAGGAGGATACATTGGTTCTTTGAGATAATCATGAATAAAGGTTTTTTAAAAGCCGGGATGCTAATATTTTTATTAGTGATTCCGGCTTTATTTTTTATTTTTCTTAAGTCTTGCGGAGCTAATAACTTTGAATTACCAACTTACTTTCCAGAATTGGATGAAAGAGGTCACATTCAAGTCATAGAAGGGGATACGCTATTTCATGCAATAGAGGATTTCACTTTAGAAGATCAGTTAGAGGAAACAATGACCTTTTCTGATTATCAGAAGGATATTAAAGTGGTAAGTTTCTTCTTCTCTAGATGTGGGACCATTTGTCCTGTTATTAACCAGAATTTAAGTCGAGTTCAAGATACTTTTAAAGAGGATGAGCATGTTCGTTTTTTAAGTATAACAGTAGATCCCGAACATGATAGTTCTTCGGTTCTAAATGCTTATTCAAAAGATTTTGTTCAAGGAAAAAGTACCTGGCAGTTTTTAACTGGTGATAAACTATACATTTATAATTTAGCTATTAAGCAGTTTAAGCTTCCCGTAATGGATGCTTCTTCTGATAATGAAGCTGAAGTTATTGACGACATTGACATGGCTTTCATTCATTCCGATAAGGTGGTTCTGGTGGATAATAATAACCTCGTAAGGGGAATTTATGATGGAACGGATTTAGAGGAAATAGAAAGGCTTAAACTGGAAATTAAGGTGCTTAAGGATATAATTAATAAGCAGAAATGAAAAAGGATTATTCTCTTAAAACGATAAATGTAATATCTGTGGTGGTTCCTTTAGTGGTGGCGGTACTACTAGGAATACGGTCAAAGCCATATTTAGGCGAATGGACAAGAATGTTACCGCATATCATTGCAGGAATAAATATCATGACCAGCGTACTGTTGGTTTTAGGTTTGATTTTTATAAAACGTAGAAATCAGATTGCTCATAGAGTGTCTATGACTTTAGCTTTTTGTCTAGGTGGATTGTTTTTGGTTTGCTATGTGCTATACCATTTAACGAATCCATCTACTTCTTTTGGTGGTGAAGGAAGTGTGAAATATTTTTATTATTTTATCCTATTGAGTCATATAATCCTATCCCTTGTAGTGCTGCCATTGGTGCTTAGAGCATTTTATTTTGCTTTGGTAGGTGATTTTCAAAGACATAAAAAGTTGGTTAAATTTGCATATCCTATTTGGTTGTACGTTTCTATAACAGGGGTTATAGCTTACTTAATGATTTCACCGTATTATGCTTAAAAAGAATTCGATAACTAAAATTGTTTTAATATTACTTTTGGTAATGGTAGCTTCTAATGTGAGCATGGCTCAGTGTGCCATGTGTAGAGCCACCGTAGGCAGTAACCTTAGCGAGGGTAGAGGTGTTATAGGGACAGGTTTAAATTTCGGCATATTATATCTATTGCTAATGCCTTATATTTTGGTAGCTGGAGTTGCTTTTTTTTGGTTTCGAGCTAGCAAAAGAGAGCTCTCAGAAAAGCTCTCTTTGTCTACCCGCTTAAAGAATATCTATAAATAGAATATTATCTATTTCATAAGTTCTTTTATATCAGCAATAATTTTATCCGCAAGGTTATCGGCTGTGGTTTCGAACTCCGATTCTGCATAGATTCTAACGATTGGTTCTGTATTAGATTTTCTAAGGTGTACCCATTCGTTGTCGAAAGTGATTTTTAATCCGTCCTGCTTATCAATAGTGTATTTCTTATATTTCGTTTCAATGGAAGCTATGATGGCATCTACATCCATAGAGGCGTCTAATTCTACCTTTTTCTTTGCAATAAAGTAGTTAGGGAATGTTTTCCTAAGGAAACCTACAGGCTTGTTGAAATGAGCCAGTTGGGAAAGGAATAGGGCTATACCGACTAATGAATCTCTTCCATAATGTAGTTCAGGATAAATGATTCCACCATTTCCTTCTCCACCAATAATGGCACCGATTTCTTTCATTTTGGTCACTACATTTACCTCACCTACAGCCGAAGCTTGATATTCCCCACCATGTTTTTCGGTGACTACCTTCAAAGCCATGCTAGAAGATAGATTCGAGACTGTTTTTAGGCCTTTTTGAGGAGTTTTAGAAAGAATATAATCAGCAATGGCCACCAGTGTATACTCTTCACCAAAAGGCTCTCCATTTTCGCAAATAAATGCCAACCTGTCCACATCAGGATCTACTACGATACCAAGATTATAGTCTCCTTTTTCCAATTCATGGGATATCTCTGTCAGATGCTTTGGAAGTGGTTCTGGATTATGTGCAAAATGACCGGTGGGTTCACAGTTAATACATTTAATGTTTTTAACACCAAGTGCATTTAGAAGCAAAGGAACTGCTATTCCTCCGGAAGAGTTGATGGCATCGATCACAACAGAGAAATGGGCCTTTTTAATAGCTTCTACGTCTACCAGAGGTAGCTTTAGAATGGCATCTACATGTTTCTGTAACATAGTATCATCCGTGCTGTAAGTGCCTAGTTTTTTTACTTCAGAAAAGTTGAAGTTTTCAGCATCTGCAATGGCCAGTAATTCTTCACCATCCAAAGCAGAAATAAACTCACCTTTTTCATTAAGTAGCTTTAGGGCGTTCCATTGTATAGGATTATGACTGGCGGTTAGGATGATTCCTCCAGAAGCCTTTTCAAACACCACTGCCATCTCAACTGTGGGTGTTGTGGAAAGTCCTAAGTCCACAACATCAAAACCTAGACTTATGAGCGTATTGCTCACTAAACCAGATATCATTGCACCTGAGAGTCTTGCATCGCGTCCAATGATTATTTTCTTAAGATCAGGATTTCTTTGAAGTAAGAAAGTTCCAAATGCTGCGGTAAATTTAACAACATCTAAAGGACTAAGGCTGTCTCCTGTTTTACCTCCAATAGTTCCTCTAATGCCTGATATAGATTTAATTAAGGTCACGGTATCTCTTATGATTAATGAATATGGATGGCAAAAATACGTGGAATAATATGGAATTAGAAGTTAATGCGAGCATTGCTAAAATAAAAAGTATTGTATAAAACTAAAAAAGACACCCAGGATTCCGGGGTGTCTTTCTAATACGAAAATACTTTAACCTATAAAGTTTCACTTCAAATGAAATACCTTCAACTCCAAAGTGAATTGAATACAGTCACAAAGCTATCAAAATGAATGAGTTACCTATTATTGTGAAAGAATTGGTTAAAATAGTGTCATAAAACAAAAAAATCCCGGCAACATTTCAGCTGACGGGATTTAACTATTAATCTACATATTCTCTTTTTCTGTTCTCAATCAGCATTCGCTCCTGAGCAGCTTCAAGTTCAATTTTAGAACCTACAATTAGATTTTGATAATCTCTCTTACCTGTACCGGCAGGGATAAGATGACCTACAATCACGTTCTCTTTCAAACCTTCCAAGGTATCTTCTTTACCCTGAACAGAGGCATGAGAAAGGACTTTAGTAGTTTCCTGGAAAGATGCTGCAGAAAACACAGATTCTGTTCCTAGTGAAGCAGTGGTGATACCTTGAAGAATAGTCTGTGATACAGCAGGTTTTGCTTCTCTCACTTTCATTATCTTCAAATCTTCACGCTTTAATCTACTGTTTTCATCTCTGAAATCACGATTAGTAAGCATTTGTCCCGGCTTATATTGGTCTGAACCTCCAGCATCTTCAACAACTTTCATGTCTAGGATTCTGTCATTCTCAACACGGAACTTCCATTTATCAATGGCTTGCATCTCTAAGAAAATAGTATCACCAGCGTCTAGGATATCTACTTTCTGCATCATTTGACGTACAATCACTTCAATATGCTTATCAGAAAGTTTTACACCTTGCTGACGGTATACCGCCTGAGTTTCTTCTACTAAATATTCTTGAACCGCAGTAGGTCCTTTAATTCTTAGAATATCAGCAGGAGTAATGGCACCATCAGAAAGTGGTTCACCAGCTCTAGTGTAATCTCCTTCTTGAACCAAGATTAGCTTAGAAAGAGAAACCATATATTTCATTTTAGTACCATCTTTGGCTTCCACGAATACTTCACGGTTACCTCTTTTAATACCACCATAAGATACAACACCGTCAATTTCTGAAACTACAGCTGGGTTAGAAGGGTTACGTGCTTCAAAAAGCTCCGTTACACGAGGTAGACCACCAGTAATATCGGCGTTCATGTTTATAGCTCTTGGTATTTTCGCCAGAATCTGTCCTGCTTTTACCTTAGCTTTATCCTCTACCATTACACGGGCACCAACTGGAAGGTTATACGATTTTTCGTCGTCTTTCTTTCCTTTGATAATGATGGCCGGGTTTTTAGTACGGTCTTTAGAGTCTGTAATTACTTTATCCTTAAAACCAGTTTGCTCATCGGCTTCTTCACGGAAAGTAATACCTTCTTCAATAGCATCATATTCAATGCTACCATCTCTTTCAGAAATAATAACGGCGTTAAACTGATCCCAGTGACATACATCATCACCTTTTTCTAGTTTTTGACCATCTTCTATCTGTAAAGTAGAACCGTAAGGAATGTTGTTGGTAATTAAGATCTGATTTGTTTCAGGATCTACAATTCTCAATTCTCCACGTCTTCCTAAAACTATTTTAGTAGGATTTCCTTCTTTATCTATACTCTCAACTGTTCGTACTTGATCGAAATTGGCTATACCTGGAAATTTCGCTTTGATACTAGCATCTACAGAAACGTTCATCGCCGTACCCCCTGTGTGGAATGTACGAAGCGTTAACTGTGTACCAGGCTCTCCAATAGACTGAGAGGCAATTACTCCAACAGCTTCTCCTACTTCCACCATCCTGTTGGTTGAAAGGTTTCTACCGTAGCATTTACCACAAATTCCACGTCTTGTCTCACAAGTCAAAGCAGAACGAATTTCCACTGAATCTACTGCAGACTCTTCAATAAGATCTGCAATTTCTTCTGTGATTTCTTCACCAGCCCTAGCTAATAGCATTTTAGTGACAGGATCTATCACGTCGTCTACAGCTGTTCTTCCAAGAATCCTTTCAGATAATGGCTCAATCACATCTTCGTTTTCTTTCAACGCAGAAACTGTAATACCTCTAAGGGTTTCACAATCCTGTTCGTTTACGACAACATCCTGAGCAACATCATGAAGACGTCTTGTTAAGTAACCCGCATCGGCAGTTTTAAGGGCTGTATCAGCCAAACCTTTACGAGCACCATGGGTAGAGATAAAGTACTCTAATACATCTAGACCCTCTTTAAAGTTAGAAAGAATTGGGTTTTCAATGATTTCACCTACAGAACCTTGAATGTTCTTTTGTGGCTTGGCCATCAAACCTCTCATACCTCCCAATTGACGAATTTGCTCTTTAGAACCACGGGCTCCAGAGTGCATCATCATATAAACAGAGTTAAAGCCTTGATCTTTATCTTCTAATTGTTGTAGAAGTGTTTCTCTTAATCTCGTATTTACACGAGTCCAGATATCAATGATTTGGTTATAACGCTCACGCTCCGTAATAATACCGAACATATAGTTACTTTGAACCTCTTCTACTTCTACACGAGCATTTTCAATCAGATCCTGCTTTTCTTCCGGAATCATGATATCTCCTAAACCGATGGAAAGTCCACCAGTAAAGGCCGTTTGGAATCCAAGTGTTTTAATATCATCAAGGAAATCCGCTGTTCTAGCAAAACTCACTTCTTTGAAAACCTGACCAATAATGGTTTGAAGTTTCTTTTTAGTTAGAAGTTCGTTGATATATCCTACTTGCTCAGGAACAAATTGATTGAAGAGTATTCTACCAGCAACGGTCTCAATAATCTTTTTCTCTAATTCACCTTTCTCATTTTTAACGGTCAGTTTGCAATTGATATAAGCATGTTTTGAAACACTGCCTTCGTTCATTGCAATAATAACTTCTTCCGGAGAATAGAATGTCATTCCCTCACCAGCTATTTTCTCATCTTCTGTAGAACGTTTACCTTTGGTTACATAGTAAAGTCCTAAAACCATGTCTTGAGAAGGTACCGTAATAGGTGCTCCGTTGGCAGGGTTCAAGATGTTATGAGAAGAAAGCATTAATACTGAGGCTTCCAAAATAGCTTCTTGTCCCAAAGGAACGTGAACGGCCATCTGGTCACCATCGAAATCGGCGTTAAATGCTGTACATACTAACGGGTGTAATTGTATGGCTTTTCCTTCCACTAATTTTGGTTGGAAAGCTTGAATACCCAATCTGTGAAGCGTAGGAGCACGGTTAAGCATAACCGGATGTCCTTTCAACACGTTTTCAAGAATATCCCAAACTACAGCGTCTTTTCTATCTACTATTTTCTTTGCAGATTTAACCGTTTTCACGATACCACGCTCAATAAGCTTACGGATAATGAATGGTTTGAAAAGCTCGGCAGCCATTCCTTTGGGAAGACCACATTCGTGCAATTTCAATTCTGGACCTACAACAATTACAGAACGACCAGAGTAATCAACACGCTTACCCAATAAGTTTTGACGGAATCGACCTTGCTTTCCTTTCAGCATATCTGAAAGTGATTTCAACGCACGGTTTCCATCAGAACGTACCGCATTTACTTTTCTTGAGTTATCGAAAAGAGAATCTACGGCCTCTTGAAGCATACGTTTTTCGTTACGTAAGATTACTTCTGGGGCTTTAATTTCTAATAACCTTTTAAGACGATTATTACGAATAATAACACGACGGTAAAGATCATTTAAATCTGATGTCGCAAAACGTCCACCATCTAAAGGAACAAGAGGTCGTAATTCTGGTGGAATTACAGGAACCATCTTGATAATCATCCATTCTGGACGGTTTTCTATCCTTGTGTTGGCATCACGAAGAGCTTCTACAATTCTCAATCTTTTTAAAGCTTCTGCCTTCCTTTGTTGAGAAGTATCAGTTGCAGCTTGATGACGTAGTTCGTAAGAAAGTTCGTCAAGCTTCAATCTGCTCAATAGCATCTCTAAAGCTTCTGCTCCCATTCTGGCGATGAACTTTTGAGGGTCGTCGTTAGGTAGCAGTTGGTTCTCTCTTGGTAATTTATCTACGATATCAAGGTACTCTTCCTCCGTAAGGTAGTCCATGTACTGGATACCATCTTCTTCTTTTGCACCAGCTTGAATTACAACGTATCGCTCGTAGTAAATAATTTGGTCAAGTTTCTTAGAAGATAGACCTAATAGGTAACCTATTTTATTTGGAAGACTTTTAAAGTACCAAATATGAGCTACAGGAACTACTAGTTCAATGTGACCCATACGCTCTCTACGTACTTTCTTTTCGGTAACTTCTACACCGCAACGGTCGCAGATGATACCTTTATAACGAATACGCTTATATTTTCCACAATGACATTCCCAGTCTTTTACTGGACCAAAAGTACGCTCACAAAACAAACCTCCCATTTCTGGTTTGTAAGTTCTGTAGTTGATAGTTTCTGGTTGCGTAACTTCACCAAAAGAGCTTTCCAGAATTGATTCTGGAGAAGCCAAACTAATGGTTATGCTGTTAAAGTCGCTGCTTAACTTTTTGTTTTTCTTAAAAGACATTTTCTTTCTTTTTTAAATGAAAATGATAAATTATTTCAAGGTAATCTCAAGAGCCAATCCTCTCAATTCATGTACAAGTACATTGAATGATTCTGGAATTCCTGACTTTGGAAGATTTTCCCCTTTCACGATAGCCTCGTAGGCTTTGGCACGTCCAACCACATCATCAGATTTCAATGTCAAAATCTCACGAAGAACATGAGAAGCTCCGAAGGCCTCTAATGCCCAAACTTCCATTTCTCC
>NZ_JBSRVI010000104.1:0-5646 GCF_055134445.1 Arcticibacterium sp. | reverse complement strand
TAGTTTGTATAACCAATACTACACGCGATAGACAGACCTATGGCACTCCAAAGACTGTACCTACCTCCTACCCAATCCCAGAACGTAAACATGTTTTTGGTATCTATCCCAAATGCACTCACCCCTTTCTCATTGGTAGAAAGAGCTACAAAGTGTTTCTTCACATCTTCTTGGCTGCCACCATTCGCTATAAACCAGCTCTTGGCCGCTGCGGCGTTTGCCATGGTTTCTTGGGTAGTGAATGTTTTAGAGGCTATCATAAACATGGTGCTTTCTGCTTTTAGGCCTTTAAGCACTTCTGTGATATGCGTACTGTCTACATTAGAAACAAAATGAACATTCAAACCCTTTTTAGCATAAGGTTTTAAAGCTTCTGTTACCATAACAGGCCCTAAATCTGACCCACCAATACCTATATTTACAATATCCTTTATCTTTTTCCCTGAATAACCCTTCCACTCACCAGACCTTACCGAGTTAGAAAATGTCTCCATTTGAGCCAAAACTCCATTGATTAATGGCATGACATCCTCACCGTCGACCATTACTGGCTCGTTAGACCTATTTCTTAATGCCGTATGTAAAACAGCCCTTCCTTCCGTTTTATTGATGGCATCGCCATCAAACATCTTCTGAATGGCGTCCTCCAACTCACACTCTTCCGCCAGTCTTATTAGAGCGGCCATGGTTCTCCCGTTAATTCTGTTTTTAGAATAATCTAGGAGAATATCTTTAAACCTGATTGAGAATTTACTGAAACGCTTAGGGTCTTCCTGAAAAAGCGTTTTGATGTCGGTCTTAGAAATGGTCTTTTGGTGGCTCTTCAATTTACGGAAAGCATCCGTTTGGGTGAAATCAACAGATTTTAGCATAGAATAGAATTAATTCTTTTTTGATAAACAAATGTGTTTTAAAAAGGATTATTGAAGAAGTGTAAGTCTTTCTATCTCGAAATCATCTCTAATAAATACATTAAAATCTACTGATGATTCTATTCCTTCCACTCGGCCTTTCATGGTGTGTTGCCAGAAATAGACCTGAGAAAGATCATAACCTATCAATTCGGGAACTTCATAATGAGATATCCAAAGTGGATAATCCGTAAAGCCCTCCCTTATGTAGAGGTCATAAATATGTTTGTTGGTATAAATGATGGGTTTTATACCGTAATGTTTTTCAATAATTTCTAGCCAAATTTGTACATTATCTGCAATATCCCTTCTATTCCTACCCGACCCTAGCGTCTCCCAATCTAAAACTGGAGCCAAGTCTCCTTTTTCTAACTTCACATTAAGAATAAAATTCAAAGCCTGTAATCTAGCATCTGTTTTAGGATTAAAGAAGTGATACGCACCTCGTTTAATGCCTCTATCTCCTAAAGCTTCCCAGTTATCCAGAAATCTTTTATCAATCATGTCTGTGCCCTCAGTCGCTTTTACAAAGCAAAAACGAACCGC
This sequence comes from Arcticibacterium sp., assembly GCF_055134445.1. Taxonomy (NCBI): domain Bacteria; kingdom Pseudomonadati; phylum Bacteroidota; class Cytophagia; order Cytophagales; family Leadbetterellaceae; genus Arcticibacterium; species Arcticibacterium sp. The sequence continues at coordinate 4,189 of NZ_JBSRVI010000104.1, read as the reverse complement.
TGAATGGTGTTCCTTATGAGACGAAACTTTCTCCCAATCTATGGCTCCATTATGATGAGAGATATCTATACCGTGCGTCTTGTATTTAAATGGTAGCCTAATCCTAGCTTCTTCGGTTTCTACTTTACGCATACCGTCAATAACCGAAGAAGGATAAGAAACCAGCAAAAACAGCAGAAAAATGGCATAAAGGCTTGACAGACGCCAATGCCGATTTAGCAAACGATCTAATAACGTACTATGATTTTTTCTTTTCTTCACACTTCCACAAAGCTAAAACTATTAGGAATCAGAATCAACATCCTGTTCCATAAAAGTTTGATATACAACAAAAAAAGGGGCTGCTCTTCTAATGAACAACCCCTTGTTTTATTGCCTTCAAAAGACTATTTGTTTGGCTGCGGTGTATATCTCAAGTAAGGTTTAACCTCTCTCACCCCTTTAGGGAATTTCTTAATGGCATCTTCTGTCGAAATACTAGGAACCACAATAGCATCATCTCCGTCTTTCCAGTCTGCTGGTGTGGCTACACTATAATCTGCAGTAAGCTGTAAACTGTCTATTACACGTAGCAACTCTGTGAAATTACGACCCGTAGATGCAGGATATGTTAACATCAATTTGATTGTTTTATCCGGCCCAATAATAAATACTGAACGTACCGTAGCTTTCTGAGAAGCATTTGGGTGAATCATATCATACAATTCCGCCACTTTTCTGCCTTCATCAGCAATGATAGGGAAGTTCATCTTTACACCACTCACCTCTTCTATGTCTGGAATCCATTTATTGTGAGACTCCAAGTTATCTACTGAAACAGCCAATACTTTCACATTCTTCTTCTCAAACTCTCCTTTTAATAAGGCCGTTTTCCCCAACTCTGTAGTACATACTGGTGTAAAATCTGCAGGATGCGAAAAAAGCATTCCCCATGAATCTCCTAACCATTCGTGAAAATTAATCTTTCCTTGCGTTGTTTCAGCTGTAAAATCTGGTGCTATATCTCCTAATCTTAGTGACATGGTATTATTGTTTTGATAAAAATTAAATTCGTGTATTTTTTTAACAAAAAGAGGTACTTAATAAATCCCTTAAGCTGATATATTTCACAAATTATTTAAAGGAACAAGCTAATGTTTATTTTTGCAGGGCTATGTCAATACTTCAAACCAAAAATCTTGTTCATACTTATACAGAAAGTGTCAACTTTTCTTATCCAGACTTGATATGCTCGGCTGGGGAAGAGCTGTTGATAATAGGAGAAAGTGGAAAAGGTAAAACAACATTATTGCACTTATTAGGATTAATTCTTCCTATTCAGCAAGGTTCGGTGTTTATTGACAATGTTGAAACCACTAGCCTCTCCAATAAAGAAGCAGCCGCTTTTAGAGCTCAGAATATTGGACTTATTTTTCAACAGCACCATTTTATAAAGTCACTGTCAGTTATGGACAATTTGCTTTTGGCCAATTATTATGCAAAAAAAACGCTCAATAAAGACAAAGCGAAACTGATGGCTGAACGCCTTGAAGTAAGCCACTTACTGGGTAAGAAAATATATGAATTAAGTGGTGGAGAAATGCAGCGATTGGGCATTGCGAGAGCCTTATTAAATGAACCCAAATTGCTACTGGCCGATGAGCCCACTTCTAACCTAGATGACCAAAACTGTGAAAGGGTGCACGACTTGCTTCATCAGACCGCAAAAGAACATGGAGCGGCACTAGTGATAGTAACACATGACCAAAGATTAAAAGACAAAATTTCCAACCAAATCCATTTATAAAATGCTTCTTAAACTGGTTTGGAATAAAATAGCACATAAAAGGTTAAGTAGTTTCCTCTGTATTCTACTGATGGCAATTGGCGTAGCCATCATTTCATTGGTGGCTAACCTTAGTAAACAGCTGGAAGGAAATTTCACCAAATCTATCTCAGGCATAGATATGGTGGTTGGAGCCAAAGGTTCTCCATTACAACTGATTCTTTCGTCCGTATTTCATATAGACGCCCCTACGGGCAATGTGTCTTTGGAAGAAGTGAATCGATTAAAATCTAATCCTTTGGTTAAAGAGCTTATTCCGCTATCCTTTGGAGATAATTATAAGGGCTACCGCATTATAGGTACTCATCCAACATTCCTGAAACATTATCATGCAACACTTACCACGGGAGATATTTTTAAAGAGAAACTAGACGTGACCATCGGTTCTTATGTAGCCCATGTTTTAAATCTAAAAATCGGTGATAGTTTTGAAAGCTCTCATGGTTTAGACGCAGCCGGTGAAGCTCATGAAGAAAAACCTTATAAGGTGGTCGGGATTCTTAAAGAAACGGGTTCTGTACTGGATAAACTAATAGTTTGTAGTCTAGAAAGCATCTGGAATATTCATGCTCATGAAGAAGAAGCCGACCATGAACATCACTACGAGGTGACATCAGCTTTAGTGAAATTTAGGTCTCCTATGGGTTTAATGACTATCCCAAGAATGGTCAACGAAAACACCAATATGCAAGCGGCTTTGCCATCCATAGAAATAAATCGACTTTTAAAGCTGTTTGGAACAGGAATCGAAATTGCCAAATATTTGGCCTATCTCATTGTTTTAATCTCAGGAATCAGTGTTTTTGTTTCTCTCTTTAATTCTCTTAAAGACCAAAAAAATGAAAAAGCATTGATGCTCACCTTAGGAGCGAGCCGGACCAAAGTATTTATCCAACTCCTTTTAGAAGGTCTTATACTTAGTTTTATAGGCTACGTTTTCGGAATTCTATTATCCAAATTAGCCATGCTCATTATTGGTAACCTCTTAACCGAAACCAACTTTACAACATTGAACCTATTAGAAATTGGCATAAGCGAAATTTATTTGCTCCTTATGGCGTTAGTGATAGGGGTGCTTTCCGCGGCATTGCCGGCTTTAAGTATTTATAATATCAACATTTCAAAAACGCTCGCTAGAGATTAAAGCAGCTTTGTTAAATAAAATCGCCACTATGAAAAAGCTTTTACTGATACCTATTCTGTTTTCACTCGCTTCCTTTACAGCCGATCCACCGAAGGTGATTACCTGGAAAACATTGACTGATGTTAGTTTCGACAAAAAGTGGAATCAGGCAGAAGGTATGTTTATTTTAATCCCAAAGTTTGGCTCTACCGTAGCTCCTTTAAAGGACAAACAGGTTCAGATCACAGGTTACATGATTCCGATTGACATTGAAACAAACTATTACGTCTTATCGGCAAACCCTTACGCCTCCTGTTTCTTTTGTGGTGGAGCTGGTCCAGAATCCGTCATGTCCATAAAATTTAAAGGGAAGGTTAAGCGTTTCGATACCGACGACCGAGTAACCTTAACAGGTAAACTTTCGCTTAACAAAGACAACCTTGATGAACTAAATTACATCTTACAAGAAGCCACCTTAGTTGAATAACATTAACCTAAACACTCATCGAAATTTTTATGAAAAAAACAGTTCTTTTAAGCTTGTTAGTTTTTCTTTCAATAAGCTTTAACGCTGCCGCTCAATATGAAAAAAATCTTGCCGTAGGTTTTAAAATTGGAGAACCTTTAGGCATTAACCTTAGGAAATATTTCCAATATGGGGACAAAACATTTGACCTGAATTTTGGTACTTATGGCTTTATTTACGGTAGAGAAAGAAAATATAGAAAAGGTACTTACTCTAAATCTGGACTTATGGTTCAGGGTATATACTCTTGGCATAGACCTGTAGGAAGTGGTGACGCCCTAAAAGTTTATTATGGCTTTGGAGGCCAAGTTAACTTCCGTGAATATGTTTCAGAAGAAAACTTGGTTGGTACAAGACAAAATGGTGATAAGCAAATTTCATTAGGACCAACTGGCAATGCCGGTCTAGAATACAACCTTCCTGGTAATGACATTGGTATATTCTTAGATGCCGGTTTGTATGCAGAATTAGTACCAGACTTGCTCTTCATGCACCCTCAGATTAGTACAGGTGTAAGAGTCAACCTGGTTAGAAGTAAGTAAACAGGTAATTTCTCAGCAAGATAAAACCCGGATTATGCGTTGGGGAATCGTTATGAGTAGTTATAGAGTACAATTAATCAGATAATTAAAGGAATTTAGCTTAGCACAGCTATGGTAATTGAGTTTAAATGGGTGTAGCTTGTGCTGAGCTTGACGAAGTATACTGATTTGTG
>NZ_JBSRVI010000103.1:0-20198 GCF_055134445.1 Arcticibacterium sp. | reverse complement strand
CATAAATGCAGCTTTAGCAGATACTATTGGCCTTAATCTTGGGAACAAAGATTTGGCAGGTAATCCACGGGTTTTTGAAAACAGATTAGATATAGGAGCCTATGAGTATCAAAGCATACTTCCAAACCCTCTGTTAGTTTACAATACGAAGGATGATGGCTGCGGTTCACTACGGTATGTAGTAGCAAATGCCATTTCTGGCGACACTATCCGTTTTGATAATGTAATTGACATGGATTCCGTAAAATTGACCTCTGGGCAGATTTTAATAAACAAAAATCTTGTCATTCTGGGTAACGGGATGGAAAACACCATTATTGATGGGCAAGCCAATGACAGGGTTTTTGAAGTTCTAATCTCAAAAAATGTAAAGCTTATTGGAGTAACTATTCAGAATGGAATGGCTACAGCGAGTTCTACCAAAGGTGAAAATGGAGGTGGTATTTACACAGAAGGAAATCTGACCATAGAATCCTGTCAAATTCTAAATAATAAGGTTTCATCTACTGGTTATTCCCTTGGTGGGGGTGGAATTTCTTCTTGGCATGGGACATTGAACATAAATAAATCTAAGATTATAGGTAATGAAAATATAAGTACCGGTAGTTATGCCACAGGTGGTGGATTGCATATAAATACTTCTAGTAATAGAATTACAAATACCGTTTTTTCTGGCAATGTGGTTAACTCTACAGGCGAAGCAAAAGGAGGCGGTATTGCTTTTATTAATACTACATTAAGGATTAGCAATTGCACGGTTTCCGGTAATTCTGCTATAAAAGGTGGTGGCATTTACCAAAGTGATAACGACGCACTAATGGTGATTAACAATACACTAGTGGCCAATAATATTGCTTTAACAGCAAGTGATGATATTCTCAATGAAGCTTCAATAGGTTTGCTCTCTGGAAGTAATAATTTCGTGAAGGACCCAAGCGGCAACCATAATTTTACTTTTGGGAACAATGTAGACCCACAGTTTGTGGTGAATGTTTCTGGTAGCCCATCTTCAAATGGAAACTTGCGACTTCAATATTGCTCAGCTGCCATTAATTCAGGAAATCCAAGCACTGCTGGTCTAAGCCTAGGTGATGAAGACTTAGATGGAAATCCAAGAGTGTTTGATGGGTTAATTGACATTGGTGCCTATGAAATTCAAACAATTTCCACTTTAGACCCACTATTGGTGACCAATACCAATAATGATGGCTGCGGTTCGCTTCGACTGGTCATACAAACAGCCTCTGCTGGTGATACCATACGTTTCGATAACGTCATAGATGGCGATACCATTAAACTTACTTCTGGTCAACTATTGATTGACAAAGATTTGGTCATTATAGGCAATGGAAAGGATAATACAATAATTGATGGGCAAGCGAATGACAGAATTTTTGAGATAAGTTCTACTAAAAATATTTTCATCAAGGGCTTAAGCATCCAAAATGGGAAGGCTAAAATAGTTGGGAACCAGTCCAAGGGTGGAGGTATTTATAATAGTGGACACTTGAGTTTAATAGAAGTGGCATTAACAAACAATGCTGTTCCTGCCACAACACAAGGTAGCGGTGGTGCCATTTATAGCACAGCGGGTAGTCTTATATTAAAATCAGTACACGTAAGAGGTAACAGCATCGGAAATCAGGCTTATATAGGATATGGTGGAGCCATACTGATAAAAAACTGCCAGACTGAAATCACTAATTCAATCATTTCTGGCAACAAGTCTGGCAATGGTTCTGGCAATGGTTCTGGTGGAGCAATATACATATATGAATCCGATGTCAAAATATACAATAGCACTATTAGTGGTAATGAGGCCAGTACTGGCGGAGGAATAGCCGTTTTTTATAATGCAAATGTAGATTTACGTAATAGTATAGTTGCCCAAAATAAAAGTTTCACCAGCGGGAATGACATTTATATCATAAATAATAATCCGAGTGTATTTTCAGGGGAGTATAATCTAATCAATGAGGTTGTTGGAAATCATACGCTAACAAACACACTTAATGTGAATCCGTTTTTTGTAGAAAACGTTTCTTCGGCCCCGTCAAACTTAGGAGACTTTAGACTACAGTTTTGTTCAGAGGCTATAAATGCCGGTACGGCAGACACCACAGGTCATAACTTAGGTTTGGTAGATATTGCCGGAAACACCAGAGTCTATAATAATAGAATAGACATCGGAGCTTTTGAGCTTCAGTCAGTACCTGTTTTTGAACCTTTATTAGTAATCAATACTAATGACTATGGCTGCGGTTCGCTACGGTTAGCAGTAGAAAATGCTGCCGCAGGAGATACCATACGTTTTGATAATATAATTGATGGAGATACCATCAAACTTACTACTGGTCAGATATTAATAGACAAAGATTTAGTAATTATTGGAAATGGAATAGAGATAACAACCATTGATGGCCAGGCGAATGACAGGGTTTTTGAAATTGGTTTGGGAAAAACGGTTTACATTCAAAAGCTAAGCATCCAAAATGGCGGTGGAACTGCTAAAGGCGGAGGACTTTATAATTCTGGGAGTTTGTACCTTAGAAGTGTTGCTATTTTGAATAACCACGTCGCGTCAGCCGCATCTTGTTGGGGCGGAGGGATTTATAATAATGGAACGCCTGCTTTCCTCTCAATAGTTAATTGTAAAATCAGTGGAAACAGATCTGAAGCCTTATATGGTTCGTTAGCTTATGGCGGAGGCATTTATAATGTTTTGGGAGAGCTAATAATTAAAAACAGCCTTATAAGTGGTAATTTAGTAGGAAGCACTAATTCTACGTCATCTTATGGCGGAGGTATAAATAATAGATTAGGTACACTTACTGTTTATAATTCTACTATTACAGGAAACCAGGCAGTTAACCGAGAAGACCCCTCCGCAACTTGGGCGGAAGGAGGAGGTATTTTTATGAACGGCGGAACTACGAATTTAACTAATACCATTGTCTCCAAGAATGATGCTGATGACCTTTTGGGAAATGATGTATATATTTATGATGGCACCTTTACAGATAATGGTGGAAATTTAGTTTTTGACCCAGATGGTGGACATAACATTAGCAACGGAAATAACTTAGACCCACTCTTTGTTCAAAATGTACCAACCGCTCCATCTACAGAAGGAAATTTAAGGCTCCAACCCTGCTCACCAGCTATAAATGCCGGAAAATTAGACACTTTGGGGTTTGGTTTAGGCCTTTTAGATTTGGACGGAAACGTGCGTGTATTTGAAGATAGAATTGATGTAGGAGCCTACGAATTTCAAGAAAAACAATTGGTTTTCAGAAACCCAACAGCCGCCGAATTTAACAATATCTATGCTTGCGAGAACGGAAGCCTGAAATTAAGTTCAGGAATAAGCAGTAGTACTTTCACCTACCAATGGCAGCTCAGCACGGGTGGTACATTCACAGACTTAAACGAAACTGCACCTTATAGCCAAGTAACAAATGATAGCCTGTCTATTAATCCTTCATCGGTTTCATTGGACGGTTATCAATACCGAGCTATGATTTCTAATGGATGCAAAACCATTATTTCTGATACCATCACACTAAAGGTGGGTGCTACGCCAATGATTACTTTACAGCCAGTAAGTCAAATAGTTTGCCCTAATAATGAGGCGATTTTGGAAGTGGATGTAAACGGAGCAGGCGTTTCTTTCCAATGGCAAATAGACAACGGCAGCGGTTTTGTGAATGTCAGTGGTTCGGAATATTTCGGTGCGAATAGCAAAAGACTCATCATCAGTAATTTTGATTATGCCAAAAGTGGCAAAGCTTTCAGGTGTTTGGTTTTTACAGCTTGTTTCCAAATCCCATCAGATGCCGCCACCATCACTATTAACACCGATGTCACGATATTGGCACAGCCTATGAGTCAAACCGTTTGTGAGTTTAGCACAGCCATTTTCACGGCCCAAGCGGTCAAACTTTCGGCAGGAACATTGACTTATCAGTGGCAGAGAAAAAGTGGTGTTGGCGTTTGGACGAATATAAATACCGGTGGCAGATACACCGTAAACGGCAACCAACTAAGCATTGCCAATGCCCCCGCCTCTTGGAACGGTGCAGAATTCCGTTGCTTGATGAATGATTATTGCCAGACGATACCTAAAACGCTCAATGTTATTCCAGTTGCCCATGTCACCCAAAACCCTGTTAATCAAGAAATATGCATAGGGAATAACGCCAATTTCTCCATCACCGCAGCAGGTGAAGGTTTAACTTATAGATGGCAAGTAAACAGCGGTTCAGGTTTTACTGACTTAACAGATGGCGGGGTTTATCAAGGAGCTACTTCGGCAAATTTGAGTCTAAGTTTCCCATCAGCAGATGTCAATAATTATCAATACCGCTGTGTAGTATCAGGTACATCCTCATGCGACATGGTGGCCGACACATCGGCTGTGGCTAGCATTAGTATAGGCGTTTCTGCAGAAGCACAAACAGTTGTATATAATTCTCCTATCAGCACTAATGATGGCGTTACGCAAGCAGTAGGTTACATTGTGGGTATTAATGACATTACAGCACCTAATGGAAAAGCAGAATACAGAGCCGGAAATGCCATCCTATTAAATCCTGGATTTGAGGTGGAATCGGGGGCCGTTTTCTCAGCTAAGATTATGAATCCTTGTCAAGTACTTAGTACAAGCTCAGTAATTGAATCAAGCGTTCCAAAAGAGAAGGTAAAGTAACAATAACTCTTTCCTGAGCTCCAAATCAAACTTAGTTTTACTAAAGTAAAGCATCTACTTATCTCAAATATTAAAAAGATGCGTAGATGTTTTTGCTCTTTCACAAGCTGTCAAAAACCATCTCCCTATTTTCCACCAGCTTTCTAGAGGACATGATTAGAATACTGCAAAAGACAAAAGTATTATCAATGATGTTTCATTTAAAAAATGTAATAGTAAACGGCAATAAATAGACTGATAGGACTAGCTATGCTAGTCCTTATTTTCCTTCCTAACTTCCCAATTGAAAGGTATAATTCGCTAAATTTACCTACCCTTCCGTATGTGGACGCTGAAAATATTTTAGCTAAATGTATGGTTCTATTGAACTAACCCAAAACGTAAAGCCTCAATGAAGTCAATTTTCTACTGCCTTCTCTTAAGTCCTTTGTTATTTTTATCCTGTAAAAATCAAGCTACAGAAACCAGCATTTCTCTTTATGACGGCAAAACCTTCGATGGTTGGGAAGGCGACACATTGAACACTTGGCGAATAGAAGACGGGGTGATTATTGGTGGCAGCCTAGATGAAACCGTTCCTCATAATGACTTTTTGTGTACCACAAAGGCGTATGACAATTTCCACCTAAAGCTTAAAATAAAACTTACTGGAAGCGAAGGCTTCGTCAACTCAGGAATTCAGTTTAGAAGCGAAAGACTAAAAGAGCCAGCCTATGAAATGACTGGCTATCAGGCAGACTGGGGTGACAAATATTGGGCCGGCCTCTACGACGAATCTAGAAGGAATGTAACACTCATAGCTCCAGATTCTACCGAAGTGCTCACTTGGATAAAAATAAACGACTGGAACGACTACGAGATAAAAGCAGAAGGCAAAAGAATCAGACTATACATCAATGGCCACCAATCCATAGATTACGCCGAAGAAGACGAAAGCATTCCGCAGTCAGGCTTAATAGGTTTACAGATTCATGGAGGAGCTAAAGCCGAGGCCGCATTTAAGGATATTTCTATTGAAGCATTATGATTAAGTGAATCACACAGAATTCTTATGTTTCTTGAGACCAAATGACGTCATATAAAATCTTGAAAATATCGCCTGGAAAATGGCAATTATACCGCTATTTTTCAATCCAATTTTCCAGATCTTTTCTTAAAAAAATATCATATTCTTCTAAGCTTTCTACATAAATATAATTTTGCTTAAAATAAGGGTAGACATTTTTTAATTTGGCCATGGCCGTTAAGGTGTAATCATAATAGCTTTCTCTCCTATTATTTTCAACCAAGAAAAATTCAGGTCTATTTCTTACTAAATCTAAATAATATATATTCTCACTAAAAACTGTGGCATCTTGCGTTTGGTTACCAAATAACCTTTCAGGAACATTTTGATGGACAGCTTGATAAAAACCTGTTTCTACATGTAGCCGTGGTCGCCATCCAAATACAACCATCTTGGGGGTTTCAGGGCTTTTATTTCCAATGTATATTAATCTTTTTGAAAGTTCACTTTTATATATAGGCTGATATTTAAAGTCTATGTTTTCCGAATTTTGTTTAGTCGTTTCGAATGTATACCAAATTTGTATGAAGAAATAAAATACGGAGCAAATTAGAAAGCAATAGATATAGTTAGCTGTTTTTAAAACATTCTTATCGAGCCCATTAAACAGTAAAGCAATACCAAAAATAAAAGGAAGTATTAATATAGAATAGTAATGTCCATTAGCCATCCCTGGTTTTGAGACCGCATAAACCGAAGCCATCGTTATGAGAAAAAAGAAAATTTCTAATTCAGTAATTCTTCGTTTATAAACAACTTTACCCGTATTAATAAGCACTATCACTCCAAAGATGTATTTGAAATAATACCCCATTATAGCACCAGTGCTGGATCTAGATAAGAAGGAAAAATAAATGTTTTTCCAAATAGAAGCTGGTTTTCCGTAGGAAAAATTAGTCACTATATAAAACTGAAAGAAATTATTTATTTGATCATAATACCAGAGATATACCAGGAGTATAATCGATGGCAAAATTCCCCAGAAGGAAAACCATAGAAGTTTTTTATATGAAAACTTCTCATTTTTGAAGAGGTAGAGATAGAAACTAAAAAACACCAAAATTAAGGCAATTGGCACCACTTGTAGCTTAGTATATGGAACCAATCCCATTAAGAAATAAAAAAGAGCTTGTAAATAGCTATTTATCTTATAATCTGTTGAATAACTTAACGATAACAAGAAAAAACCAATAGATAAAAAAAGTATTCCGGTAACTTCATTATAAAAATGATTAATCTCAATCGTAGGGGCTACAGAAAAGAAAACTATTAAGTAAATAGATGAAAGTGCGGCAATTTTTTTATTGAAAATATTAGTGAAAGCTGCTATTAAAAAGGCAAGAATTAAGATCGAATAAATTATCCAAACGACTCTTGGGCTTGCAAAATCTGTTTCAAATCCTAGAACAGATGGTATAGCAAAAGATAATACTTGAATTGGACCCAATGTGAAAAAATCGATACTTCGCCATAAGACGGGGTCAAGTTTAAAAATCCCCAAAACTTCACTTAAATTAATGGCTTCGTCTTCATTAAGAGGCCTGTTGTAAAACAGAAATACTATTTTGAAAGAAATAAATAATAATAGTGCAAAAGATATAAAAGCCCAATCGTATTTCCATTTTCCAAAACCTTTAGAAAAGAAAGAAAAATAGATTAATCCTATAAAAAAGAAAATTTGAAAATATATTAAATTCATTTAAATGTTTTTATATAAATCATTTTTTCAAAACTATAAACAAGGAACTTCCGAAGATAGTTGATGGGATAAATCGGTCTTCCCAGTCTGAAATATAGTATAATAATTTATTAAGAATTGGAGCTGGTACTTCCACGTCTGATTGGATGTTTTCAAAATCGACTTTCAAAAAACGCAATTTAAATCGCTGAAATGCACGTATAAAAAATATTAAAGGCGAAAGAAATAAACTCCAATAAATGCTTTGCTTAATTTGGGGTACCTTTTCCATTTTGCATATTAATAGATTAAAATCATTCCAAACAAATCTTCTTTTAGCACCTACTGCGATGTCATGTATCCCACTTAAAACTTCAAAGGCTTGGTTATTAGCAATTAACACCCCTTCATTAAGCACCGTAGACATTAAACCATTGAAAGCAGTTTCAAAACTCGTATCTTCAAATTGATACAAGACATCATTGCATATGACCACATCAAATTGGCCTAAATCTTTGTCCTCTTTCAATTCAAGGATATTTCTTTTATTTACAGTTATATCCCTTAAACCACAAAACTCCACGGCATCTTCTGAAAAATCAAAACCTTGAATATTAGTATATCCTTCCAATTTGAGTACTTCCAACATGCCACCGGTTCCGCACCCGGCATCTAAAATTGAGATGCTTTTGTCCTTAGGAAATTCATCTTGAATGGCTCTTAATACTTTATGGTGAAGTGTTTTATACCACCATAGCGTTTGTTCAGTTTCAAACATTTTTTGGTATTCGCTTCTGTTAATAAGCATACTATTTTATGATTTTTTTCCTGACCAAATACTGTGGATTCCCTTTTAGCAACATATATGTTTTACCAACATATTCGCCTACCAAAGCCAAGGAACATAAAATTACCCCGCAGAAAAAAATAATTACAGGTGAGCCCCATTCTGGAATAACACTTAAAAAATAAAGAAGCATATAGCATATAGAAAGGAAAATTGACAAAACTCCTAAGCTCATAATGAGTCGTAAAGGCAAAAGAGAATATCCAAAAAATACGGTAAAGACTAAGGATACTAATTTGCGAATAGTGTATCCAGATTGGCCGTCTTCTCTTGCATTATGAATGACTTCTTGTTTACCGATTCTATCTGTTAAAAAGAAAATAATGCCATCTAAGTAAGGGTAAGGAGTTTTAAATTTTATAATTTCTTTCACCATTTCTTGACTTAAAAGCTTGAAACTAGATAAATATAAATCCTTAGGTTTTTTGAGTAAATATGTAGCACAATAATTTACAATAACACTTCCTAACTTTCGGAAAAATGAATGTTTTTTTTCAGGATAATAGCTGTAAACCACATCATGATCTTCGTTTTTTGCACATTCAATAAGCCTTAGAATTTCAGAGGGTGGATTTTGAAAATCATCATCAATGATGACAACAAATTTGCCTTTTGCATAATTAAGCCCGCACATAACCGCATTGAACTCGCCAAAATTCTTGGAAAGCGATAAAGCATTAATCCTAGGTCTATTTTTTGCAAGATTTAAGCAAACGGTCTCTGAATTGTCTTTACTTCCATCATTCACCAAAACAATATCGTAATCAAGGTCTTTTAACTCATGTTCCAGAACTGAAATCAAGGACTCCAATCTTAATGCACTATTATAAATGGGAATTACAACTGAAAGTTCTTTCATAAGAATTAAAATAAATTCACCGACATAATAATATAGTCAATCTGAGCATCTGTAAGGCTTTGATTGAGCGGAATACTTAAGGTTTCTTTATGTAACTTTTCAGTAATTGGAAGTGACAAGTTTGATAAAAAAGTTAAAGCCATTTGTTTGTTCGGGGGAATTGGGTAGTGAATTTCCGTACCAATCCCACAATTAGATAAATAAGTTTTCAATTCATCTCTACGACTACAAGTAACAATAAACAAATGCCAAGAGTCTTCATCTATAGTATCGCTTTTGGGTAAGCTTATTTTTTTGTTATTAATTTCTAACAGATACCTTTTCGCAATCAATCGTCTTTTAGTTGTAATCTCCTCCAAATACATTAGTTTCAAATTTAAAACTCCTGCTTGTATTTCATCCAATCTGCTATTTCTTCCTAAGAGCTGAAACGAATACTTTTTATCTGACCCGTAGTTTCTTAATTTTCTTATTTGATCATTAAGTGCCTTATCATTAGTAATAACACACCCGGCATCACCCAGTGCACCAAGGTTCTTGGTAGGATAAAAACTATATGCAGAAGCATCAGAAAATGTAGCAGATTTTCTATTCTTAAAAGTTGCTCCATGCGATTGTGCATTATCCGAGAATAATTTTAATCCAAACTTATTGCAGAGATTTCTAAGAATGACATAATCAGGACATTTTCCGTATAATTCCACTGCAAATATTGCACTTGTTTTTGGCGTTATTTCGGCCTCTATTTTATGGACATCTATTAAATAGGTGTATGGATCGGGCTCTACTAAAACTGGTATTAATCCAGCATTTACAATAGCCAAAATTGTGGCAAAGTAAGTATTGGCTGGAACAATCACTTCCGAGTTATTTGGAAGATTAGACGCCATCAAAATTAGTTCAATTGCATCCAATCCATTGCCCACACCAATAGCATATTTTGAGTTACAATACTGAGCAAAAGATTCTTCAAAACCAATAAGCTCTTTACCCAAAATATACCAACCCGAATTTACAACATCTTGAATTTTATCATTAATTTCAGCGAGGTATGGCTGATTAATTAAGCTTAAATCTAGAAAAGGAATGGTCATTTAAGCTATTATTAATATTCGTAATCTTAAAAACAAGGCTTCAGCTGATTAGCTTATTTAAACATTTCATCAACGAAAGAAAACTCATAGGGCTCGTCAATGTAATCCTCAATATTATAATATTCGTTTGCCAAAACCAGCAAAATGCAATCTTCCGTAAAATTTTTCATCTGATGCCAATCTTCCGGGTATAAAAGCAATCCATGTTTATTGTTTTCTAGCAGAAAATAATTTTGGTTTTTGCCATTATCGCAGTAAACCTCACATGATCCTTTTATAGCTACTAATAACTGACTTGTTTTTTTATGCCTATGCCCTCCTCGAATTGCTTTATTATCAACATTTTTAATATAATAAACTCTTTTTATGGAGCCAGTTAATATCTTTTCAAGTACTGATAAGTTACCATTCCCAGTAGAAAATTCATTAATTTCGAATAGTTTGGCCATGACTTATTTTGGCAAGTATTGCACTTTTAGTTTTTTAAATAGGGCTATTGGGTGATAAAACAAACCAAAAAAAAAAACATTACCTATTTTTCCAGACAATCTTAAGATAATTTCTCTGAACATCGCTTGTATTCAATTTGCTAGATGGCTAACATTTAATTTAACCTTCAATCCTTAGAAATAAAAAGTTGATATGAATATGAGATTTTGTGTCAAAAAAATATTCATCCTCTTTATCACAATCGACTGTTCCCATGCAGCTAACGTGCAAATAGACTGAATGAATTATAAATAGCTGTTCTTAAGGCATTTTAGATCTCTAAGTTTGCGTGAATTGTTTTTCTTGAAGGAGTTCCTCTACGATTCGTTTTTTTGAACGGACAGACGGCTCTAGTAGAATGACGACCTCTCTGACAAGAAAAAGTTTTCAATAAAACATTTAGAAACAGAGTAAAGCAATTGTCCAACACTATCAAAACATTTCCATTATCTTTAATTGACAAAAAGCTTCAACCCGATAAAAATGCTAAAAAAGAAAATTCTGATACTCGGATTGTCATTCCTGCTTATAAGCCAAATAACATTTGCCCAAGAAAAAATAGACCGAGAATATACTCTAGAAGCATCCATGCTAGGCTACTTCTCTAAAGACGGCACTCGAAACCCGACTTTAAAAGCCAATAAAGGCGATGTAGTAAAAATCACAATTACAAACACCGAAACCATGACGCACGACATCGCCATGGAAAAACGCGACATAAAAAGTAACACCTTAAACGAAAAAGGAAGTAGGACCAGCATCACTTTCACGGCTGTAGAGAGCGACATCTATTACTGTACCGTGCCAGGTCATAGGGCTGCGGGGATGCTGGGCAAATTTGAAGTAGTAGAAGGCGATTTAAACCTTCCGAAAATTATAGGAAGTCTGCCTACCAAAGATGGCAGACTGCTAAACCTAAACTTTGAAACAGGGACACTACAAGATTGGACGGCAGAAGGAGATGCGTTTATAAACCCCGTTTTCTTACAAAATCCTTCTCCAGTTCATGACAAAGACATGAGTATCGGAGGTGAAGGCAAATATTTCTTGAGCAGTGGCGGCACATTACATCATGACCTTAAGGGCACTTTGACCTCAACTTCTTTTACAGTTACCGCACCTTATGCCGCTTTTAGTATTTCTGGAGGTGCTTTAGCAGATACCCGTGTAGAACTGGTTTTGAAAGATAATAACGAGATAGTTTTCAGTTCAACTGGTCAAGGCCGTTCCAATTTACAACCTGTAGTGGTGGATTTACGGTCATATTTCAGAGAAGAAATGTTTATCCGAATCATTGATAATGAAACTGGCGTATCGCCAATCTCTTACATCGGGAAAGATACATGGGCTCACATAAACTTTGATAATTTCCTTTTTTATCCAGAACAACCAAAATTCCCTAACGAGCTTAATAAAGAGGATATCATCATTATGCCACCGTTAGACCCCATTTTAAATTCGGGTTTATCTGGTATGGAAGCCGCTAAGGCTATGACTCCTCCTGAGGGTTTTACTATTACTTTGGCGGCAGCTGAACCAGAAATCATCAGACCTATCTGTTTTACCATTGACCCTAAAGGCAGGCTTTGGGTGGTAGAAGGCCACACCTACCCTACTCCCGCACCAGAAGGAGAAGGCAAAGACCGAATATTGATTTTAGAAGATACCAATGGAGACGGCACTTTGGACAAAAAGAAGGTCTTTATGGAAGGATTAAACTTGGTTAGTGGCATCGAAATAGGCATGGATGGACTTTGGTTAGGAGCTGCTCCTAATTTCCTTTTTGTACCTGTAAACTTTGAAACAGACAAACCTGCAGGGTCACCACAAGTATTACTAGACGGATGGGGAACGCAAGACACGCATGAAGTACTAAACAGCTTTAGATGGGGGCCAGATGGCTGGTTATATGGCACACATGGCTTGTTTACCCACTCAAATGTAGGAAAACCAAACATACCAGATGCCGAACGCGTCAAAATAAACGGCGGGGTTTGGAGATATCATCCCACTCGTCATGAATTTGAGGTATTTGCCCACGGTACCAGCAACCCTTGGGGCTTGGATTTCAATAATTACGGACATCCTTTTATTACCGTTTGTGTGATTCCGCACATGTTTCATGTCATACAAGGTGCCAGGTATCATCGCCAAGGCGGCCAGCACTTTAACCCATTTACTTATGACGACATCAAGACCATTGGCGACCATGTTCATTATTTAGGAAACAGAGGGCCACATGCGGGTAATTTTAGGTCGGCAGCGGCTGGTGGTGGGCACGCTCACTCTGGTGCTATGATATATCTTGGTGGAAGCAATTGGCCAGAAAAATATTATAATAACATCTTCATGAACAACATCAATGGAGCTAAAATGAATGTGGATGAGCTGAGCAGAAAAGGCTCTGGATATGTGGCTTCGCATCAAAAAGACTTTATGGCCATGAACGATTCTTGGTCGCAGTGGCTCAATTTTAAATACGACGCCAGCGGCTCTGTCTGGGCCATTGACTGGTATGACCAAAACCAATGTCACAGCCCAAACCCTGATGTACACGACAAAAGTTTAGGTCGAATTTTCAAAATAACTTATGAAGGCGACCAATGGGTGCAAGTGGACTTGTCAAAAGCCACAGACATGGAATTGGTCAACTATCAATTACACGAAAACGAGTGGAATGTAAGAACGGCCCGCACCATTTTGCAAGAGCGTGGCGGAAGTCCTGAGGTTTATAAAGCATTAAAAAACATGCTTAAAACTAATCCAGAAACGGCAAAAAAACTCAGAGCCTTATGGACACTTTATGTGACCAATGGCATTTCAGAAAAAGAGTTAAATGCACTGCTTACGCACAAAGATGAAAACCTTAGAAGTTGGGCTATTCAATTATTGACAGAAGAAAAAACGGTTTCAAAAACCACTTTAGAACTTTTTGAAACCATGGCTAGAAAAGATAAATCTCCTTTGGTCAGACTTTATTTGACATCAGGAATGCTAAGACTAGACCCAAGCCAAAGATGGAAAGTGATGGAAACTCTGGTTCAAAAAACAGAAGACGCCGAGGACCAAAATTTACCACTCATGTATTGGTACGCTACAGAACCTTTAGCAGAATTAGACGCCGCCAGAGCCTTAGACCTAGCCGAAAAGTCCAAAGTACCTAAGATACTAAATTACATGATTCAACGTGTTGGAGCTATTAATACCCTAGCATCAAAACAAGCCCTTAAAAACCTAAGCGAAAAATGGGTGAAATCAGGCTCTCATAAGCATCATGAAGAAATGATGTTGATTAAAGAGCTAATTAAGGGAAAAAGTAACGCCGAATTACTATTTTCTAGTTAAGATGAACATAAAGAATGATTACCTTATTTCCGCCTGTACTGTCTGAGCACGTACAAAACTCTTTAGACAAATGATTTTCCGCCCTTACCTTGTTAGAGTTTTGTAGGTGTGAGTTTACAGACGGTCGGCCGCTGCCGGGTAACTTTTTTTGGTTCGTTTTTTTGAAAAAAAATGAACGCTGGCGGCAAGCCTCCCCGCTGGAAAGCGAGCGAATAAAAATGCTTTTATAAACAAATTTCATTATCCCTTAAAGCCAATTTATAAGGTCTCATTTTTTTCAGCAATAGACTCTTTCATATCAAGCGAAATGGAACATAGTAAAAACTAATTTCCTACCAGAATAAAGCTCTGAACTAATAAAATCTACTTAACTTGTTTCTTTTAAAACAAGCCCCAAACCAATTAGAAAATGTCTAAAAACCTTATTACCTTATTCTTCCTATTACTAAGTTTTAACATTAGTGCTCAAGAACAAGAATTCAAATGGCCAAAAGGCAAACAAATGGCACTTAGCCTTACTTGGGATGATGCAAGGCCAAGTCAAGTCCAAATAGGCACAGCCATTTTGAATAAATATGATACCAAAGCGACTTTCTATGTATTACCTGGCCCAGTATATGACCAACTAAGTGGCTGGAAGCAAGCTGTAAAAGATGGTCATGAGATAGGAAATCATAGCTATAATCACCCTTGTTCGGGTAATTTTTTATGGGCTCGTAAAAATGCTTTAGAAGAATACTCCGAAGAAAAAATGGAGTTGGAATTCGAAGCTTCAAATGAGAAAATAGCCCAAATGCTAGGTGTTACCCCTACACAATTTGCTTACCCTTGCGGTCAAACGTTTATTCAACGTGGTACAGAAACGCAAAGTTATGTTCCACTTGTAGCGAATTATTTCCAATCTGGTAGAACATGGCTAGACGAGGTTCCAAACGATCCTGCTTACTGCGATTTATTTCAATTAACTGGTGTAGAGATGGACGGTAAAAGCTTTAAAGAAATCTTGGCCATCATTGATGCAGCAAGAAAAGATGGACTTTGGCTTGTTTTAGCTGGTCATGAAATCAACAAAGGTGGACTACAAACCACCAAAACAAAAACCTTAGAAAAACTCCTAAAATACCTCAGCAAAACAGAAGCTATTTGGGTAGCACCTGTAGGTGAGATTACGGAGTATGTTAAGGCTAATAGGGAGTTGGAGTGATGACCAGCCCTGAAAAGTTAAAAGAAAATGGGCAAAAATCTATTTTCATAAGCTGCATGAGAGATATTTTTGATTGGTAGGATTTTAGATTAATTATTCATTTACTTCTATTTAAGTAAAGCTTTAAATCAATATTTATTGTATTATTGGACTTTTCTGTAAATTAAGAATATGAAAATTAAAGGGTGGAAGTTAGATTTGGATGCTTTAGAGATTTCTAATGATTGGAATTTCGCAGAGGAGAAAGAGGATCTTATTCATAGAATACATGCATATCCTGCTAAGTTCCCTGCATTTCTAACTACCAAAGCTATTTCTTATGCGACTAAAAACGGTGTTAACATTCAAACAATTGGAGATATGTTTTGCGGATGTGGCACAACGGCATATGAGGCAAAAAAAGCCAATATCAATTTTTGGGGATGTGATATTAACCCTGTTGCTACTTTAATTGCCGAAACTAAAAGTACTTCTTACAATATTGAGGTTTTGGAAGAAACCATGCTTCTTATTTTAAATGCTTACGATAGGCAATCCAACGAAGGATGCATTATAGATTTAACTATAATAAAAGACCGAATTAAGTACTGGTATACCAAGGATTCAATAGTTAAATTGACATATCTTCGAAATGCTATTAATGAGGTTAAACCTCGTAATAGTAAATACAAAAGATTCTTTTTAGTTGCATTTTCTAATATACTTAAAGCTTCCTCTCGATGGTTAACCAAATCTATAAAACCTACAATAGATAAAAATAAGAAGGAGATAGATGTAAGAAAAGCCTATGTTAAGCAGGTAAAATTGATGTTCAGAGCTTTTAAAGAATCTGCGATTAATTACAACCCGAAAATTGACATTCAAACAAGGAGTATTTTAAGTACTTCGAATAATAACGTTCAACTTGATTTAGTGGTAACAAGCCCTCCATATGTTACATCTTATGAATATGCCGATTTACATCAACTGTCATCCTTATGGTTGGAATACGTAAGTGATTTTAGAGAATTAAGAAAAGGTACTATTGGGAGTGTTCATGATATTGCAGAATTCAAAAAAGATGTCAAGGAATTGAACAGTACTGCTGAAGACATAGTTTTTCAACTATATGGAAAAGATAAAGCTAGATCTAAAAGTGCGGCTCGATATTATGTGGATATGCAGAAAGTAATCAATATTTCTTACGAGAAGTTGAATTATGATGGCTTAGCAGTATTTGTAATTGGCAATACAGAATATAAAGGTGTGAGAATTAATAATGCCCAACATCTTATGCAAGCTATGTTTGAAGAAGGGTTTAGAAATATGGAAGTTATAAAAAGAAAAATATCGAATAAAATTCTTACTCCTTATCGGGATATAAGTGGGAAGTTTACGAATTCCTCAGACGGAAGAAAGGTTTACGCTGAAGAGTTTATTGTTATTGGGAAAAAAGTGCGAACATGAGCGATGTATATATAAGACCATATGCCAGGTTGATTACAATGCTTGGAGAACAGCTCATTAAGAATGAACAATTCGCTTTAAGTGAAATAATAAAAAATTCATATGACGCGGATGCAGAATGGGTTAAAGTAGATTTTCAAGATTTTGACAATCAATTAAGGCATAATTCGAAAAGTCAAATAATAATTGAGGATAACGGACAAGGAATGACAGAAGAAGTCATTTTAAATAGTTGGATGAATCCTGCCACTTATAATAAAAAATCTGCAGAAGGAGATCTTCCAAAAATCACAGAAAAAGGGAGAGTAATACAAGGGGAAAAGGGAATTGGTCGTTTTTCTTTATTCAAATTGGGTAAACATATTACAATTATAACGAGACCTCAAAATAGTGAGTTAGAATTTACTATTACATATAATTTCTCGATTTATGATGATGATTTTACGGAGTTCTACGATTCTGAGAAAAAAGTTTGGACTAAAAAAGAAATATTCTTAGACCAATTAATTATTAACCTTGAGAATTCTAAACCAAAAGAATTAATTAGTAGATCGGTAAAGGTTAATCATAAAACTTTCAAAAAAGACAATAATCATGGAACAAAAATTATCATTTCCGACTTAAAGGGGAAATGGTCATATAACAAAATAAAGACTAGCTATGAAGAACTTCACCAAATACAGTCTGGTTTTGAGACTTTAACTGGTAAAAAGCCTGCAACTGAATTTGAAATTGGTTTTTCTATTGATAATGTCGGGCAATCCTTACCTCATGAAGAAAATGAAAGATTAAGAGCATTAATAGAAAATCAGACAGTAATTGAAATTTCAGAAGGTAAGTATATTGAAAAAGATAAAAAACTTTCTTTTAAAGTAAACGGTACCCTTAAAGAGATCTACACTTCATCCCCAGAATTTCAAGCACTCAAAAGTTGCAAAACATCGATCTGGCAACAAGAAGGTTCTTTATTTAATGAAATTCCTAAAATTGGTGATTTTAGTTTCAATTATTTCATTTTTGACTTTAACGCAAAAGAACCCTCCAAGTACCATCTAAAGTCGAAAGACAAAGATCTCCTAAGAAAACATAGAGTATATCTATTTAGGGATAACATTCGTGTATACCCATATGGCAGCCCGAATGATGACTGGTTACAAGTTGATATTCATAGAGGTATTGTAAGAGCATCAGATTTCGCAAGCAATGATCAAACTCTGGGATGGATTGAGATATCTAAAGAAAAAAACCCAAAATTAAAAGATAAAACTAATAGAGAGGGACTTATTGAACATGAAAACGTAGCTAAAGCATTTATTGAACTCAATAAGATCTTCTTAAATTGGGTAAGAACATACCCCTACAAACAACATCAGATTGATGAAAAAAGAAGAGAGGACGTAAAACATAATGTAAAAGCTCAAATTGCATCAGAATTCAAAACACTTTTTGATGCACTTTCGAATGAGCTAGATAAACCAAAACAAGCTTTATTACAAAATTTACAACTAAAGGTTGAAGGTGAAAGAAGATTTTTAGAACGAAGGGTTGAACTAACCGAAGAACTCGCAGGTGTAGGTTTATCTGTCGAAACAGCTTCACATGACCTAATGTTGATGCTTTCAAAAGGGATAGGTGGAATTCATGATTTGACTCAAGATGTAATCAACAAGTCAATAGATTTTGATAAGATAGAAAATGAGTTGAATAAAATTTCTGGAATGTTTTCATTTGTTAAAAATCAAATGCAAGATATCCAATTACTCTACACTTCTAGCAAAGGCCGACGGAAACAACTGAGAGTAAAAGACTTACTTGACAAAGTTGCTCATTTTTATGACAGAGTACTTAAAAAAGCTGGAATAAAATACCAAATTGAGGTACTAAATACTCCACTAATTGCCAAATGCACTGATGCTGTTTTAATGCAGACATTTATTAATCTTTTTGATAACTCTTTTTATTGGTTGAAGATTTCAGATCAAAGAGAAAAGAAAATTTTAATCCAGCTAGATGGAATGAAAGGAAAGATGATCTTTTCTGATAACGGACCTGGTTTAAATCCAGAAGACATACCATATATTTTTGAGCCTTTTTACTCAGGAAAAGGAGAAGAAGGAAGAGGCCTAGGTTTATATATATCAAGGAAACTATTAAATAAAAATGATTATGAAATTGAAGTGGCTGACTTAAATAGTGAGAAACTTCTTTCAGGTGCTAATTTCGTAATAGACTTTAATGGAGAAATCAAATAAACTAAATCCAATGGCGAGCAAAAAAAACAATGTAGTAGAAAAAAAAACCAATGCTTTTTCTCCTATAGATCTATTAAAAGGGGTAGTAGTTATGATCGATGAACAAGTCGATAGTATTTATGCGGAAAGTAAGGATCCAGCCCCAAAGATATTAGAAGCTCTTATAAAACATAAATACCCTGTATTGACTTATACTGAAATTCCTGATTCTGAACAAATAGACAATCTTCAAAACATTGCGTTTGTCATATTAGATTGGAATCTTTTGAATCTCGATCTAGGTGTCAATGATAACCAAGAAGTAATCCCGTTACCTGCAGGTTTAAAAAAAGAAATGGAAGACTCAAACATTGAGTTCATTAAAGCTTTTAAGAAAAATAGCTTCTGCCCCATTTTTATTTTTAGCTCTGAATCCGATTCTTATATTAAAAAAGTTTTAATTAAAGGAGGTGTTTATATTAAAGACTCTACAGCTTCAAATAATATACTGGTAATGCCTAAAAGTAGTGTTTATGATGAATCTACTGGTTCCGAAAATTTAATTAATGTGTTGACTGATTGGTTAAAAGGTACACCTTCTGCTTATGTGATTAAAAAATATGAAGATTCATTAAAGAAAGGTCTTAACAACTTATCTTGGTCATTCTATGAAAAATTTCCAGATTGGCCAGTTGTTTTTTGGAAAACCTATAAATCTGACAGTATAGATATGTCATCTTCTCTTTTAGACCTCATGAATAACTGCCTTGTTTCGAGAATTAGCCAAACAGAATTTGATGAAACCATTTTGGAAAAGGAAATAAATCTTGAATCTGTCAAAGAAGAAGTTAGAAATGTGATGGAGGCAGAAAGAATCTATTATAAGTCTTTCGATATAGGTGAATCAATTATTACTGGAGACCTTTTTTTAAATAAAAAGGATTACCTACTAGTAATCACACCAATGTGTGATTGTATTGCTAGAAACGGTAAAAAGAATTCTGATTTACACTATCTATTCTTAATTGGGAAGAAAAAAGATAATACTTCGATAAAAAATGAGTTCTTGACTACTTATGGTCGTATAGCAGAATCAGATACTCATACAATACTTTTCCCTGTTAATAAAGGTATTGGAATTGATTTCCGGTTTACAAATTCTGGATATATTGAATATGATGATATATCTCAATTTACTTATATAGGAAGGGTGAATCCTCCTTTCATTACT
>NZ_JBSRVI010000102.1:0-8849 GCF_055134445.1 Arcticibacterium sp. | reverse complement strand
ATCCAAATGGCATGCTCATTAGGCTCAATTCCGAAAACCTCATCAGAAAGTTCTACTTCCTTACCGGTTTCTTTACCTTCTTTGCTTATTACTTTTAACTTCATTTTAGATTTCTATTTTTTCGATGTCGTTAGAATTCGACCTTATTATTATTTATGTAATGTTACTACTGAATTTTTAGGACCCGGTACTGAACCAGAAACTAAAATCAGATTCTTATCAGACATAACTTTAAGAACTTTCAAGTTTTGAATAGTGATATTGGTATTACCCATTCTACCACCCATCTTCAAACCTTTAAAAACTCTTGCAGGATAAGAACAAGCACCAATAGAACCAGGGTGACGAGCTCTGTTATGCTGACCGTGAGTTGATTGACCCACACCACCAAAACCATGTCTCTTAACAACACCTTGGAAACCACGTCCTTTTGTCTTTCCGCTTACATCCAAAAATTCACCTTCAGCAAATACGTCTTCTACCTTGATGACATCACCAAGATTAAACTGAGCCTCAAATTCTTTGAATTCTACTAACTTTCTTTTAGGAGTAGTGTTAGCTTTTTTGAAGTGACCTTGAAGAGCCTTAGTAGTACGCTTCTCTTTCTTCTCTCCATAACCCAACTGTATAGCTTTATAGCCATCAGTTTCCTGAGTTCTTATTTGAGTGACTACACATGGGCCAGCCTCAATAAGTGTACAAGGAACGGCAGCACCACCTTCAAAGATGGTCATCATGCCAATTTTTTTTCCGATAATTCCAGACATCGTCTTATTTTATTTTCGCTTTAAAATTCTCTATTCTCTCAAACGGGGTGCAAAAATGATACTTTCTGCCCTCTTATCCAAGCGAATATGAGTAAAAATTATAATATCAGAGGTTGACAACGAGTCAACATGAACTTTGCATCTCAAACCTTTTCAGGTAAGCCGCCATTTAAGGGTGACAACTTGTTACCTTGAGATGATTTCCCAAATTTTCTTACACGCGAATCGGAGACTGTTTAAATACTTAAAAAAGAATTCTTACATCTTTTTCTCACAGTCGGAATTAGAGCGGTTTCGCGAGGATGCGACTTCGCCTAATTCATTAAAAGGAGATACTCTCCGTCGTATTGAACCGCAAAGGTAGAACATTTTTCGATTTCAGAAAACATATTCCATAAAATTTTCAATATATTTTGAAACTTCATCCGAAAAATGTAAAAAAGCCTGCGATTGACTCTTAGGGCACTTTTTAAGGGACGCTAAGAAAAGACACCGCCATCTCTTTAGAACGCATATGCGTTTTTGGCAACACAGAACCATGGTGGTATCTACTCTCTGGAAAGTACTGTGCCACGTTCATTAACACTTCGCAGTCACAGTGTCCATTATGCTCCTGAAGAAACTTTATGTTTTCTGGCGTATTCAAATGATGTATTTCCAAAAAATGTTTTGTCGTTCTAAAATCCATTTCACAAGGATTCTCTGCTAATTCAGACGAAAGGAAGGCAAACATCTCTTCAAATGTATCTTGTTCAAAGGGCAATGAACCAAGTACCAACTTTTCTGGAATATCTAAAGAGCTTACCTCATTTGAAGCTGATTTAGTTTTCACAAAATAAATGTTGCCCAAAACGCTTCCAATAAGCAAGACAGACGCCGCTACCCTAAAGATGGTGGAATTTAAGACTATTGAAAAAACAGACCGTTTCTTCTTCGAAAAAATCTTATCCGAGATTTCACCTCCCAGTTTCTCTGGCGTTTTAATTTCATTCTCCAGTGCCAAATTTAGAAGAGAATCCTCTATTGCCTCATATTCCAATCTTAGCTCAAGATCGTTTTCCATAGCAGCAACCACCTTTTGTTCGATATCCTCCGAAAGTAAACCTAAAGCCAATAGCTCCAAATCTCCTTTTTCAAATTCATATTGCTTCATTATTATAATCTAATCAAAATTTTCTCTAAGCATCTTAATTGCTGCCCTAAGCCTTGTTTTCAATGTCCCTAAAGGTATTCCTAACTCCTCTGCCAGATCTACTTGGGTATAGCCTTCAAAATATATTTTACTAACTATTTCCTTTAATTCGGGTTTCAACTTTTCTACCAGACCTTTCAGCCCTATAACATCTATGGACTGGTTAGCCTGATATTTAGAATCTAAAATCCCTACGCTATTATCTCTTACGAAATTTTTAAGATTGTGGTTTTTATAATCAGCAGATCTTATCCTGTCAATCACCAAGTTTCTAGTGAGATTAGCCATCCAAGTGAAAAGTTTACCTTTTTTCCTGTCGTAGGTATCTATTTTGGACCAAATTTTAACAAATGTCTCCTGAAGTAAGTCATTAGATTCATTTTCATCTTTTAGCATCCTGACTATGATACCATAAATAGCATTGGAATAGTTTTGATAAAGAATATCAAAACCAGTCTTATCCTTCTTTTGTAGCAGTGCCAGAAGTTCGGTCTCTTCTATCTGTATGTTTTTTGTTGAGGTCGCCATTAAGGGCACCAAGATACTAGGTTTAAATGAAAAACTTACAATGGGTGAGCACAGGACAATAAAAAAGACGGGAGACAAAATCTTCCGCCTTTCTACCAATCATTTATTCAACCACTCTTACACAGACGCAAAACGCCCATGCAAAGTATTATGCATGCATAATACTTGCAAAATAAATAAAAGATTTTTGTAGAAACTATAGATTTCAAAAAATTAAATTTGTCGCTTCATAAAAATACTTCTCAATTTCGTTTAAATAATGACTCCAAAACAAGAAAATTTTGTTTTCCCTGCCGAATGGCTCACACATAGGGCCACATGGCTTAGCTTTCCCTGGAATGTGGAAACATGGGAGGATAGGCTACCAAAAATATACCCTTCTTATTTCCAGTTTATTAAAGAAATTTCAGAAAACGAAGAAGTCTGTATCAATGTCGCTAATTCGTCGGTAAGAAAAATTGTGGAGGAAGAATTAATCCAAAGGAACATACCTCAAACAAATATTAAACTCTATGATTTCCCTACCAACGATTCATGGTGTAGAGATCATGGGCCTAGTTTCGTGATTAATAAAGACCTTAAAGAAAAGGCCATCATTAATTGGGGATATAATTCTTGGGGTGGTAAATACCCTCCATTTAATGATGATAATGCAATTCCTTCGAGAGTCGCTGAAACATTAGGTTTAAAAATATATGAGCCAGGTATTATTATGGAAGGGGGATCTATTGAAGTTAATGGAGCTGGTGCACTATTGACCAGTAAATCCTGTTTATTAAACAAAAACAGAAACCCCCATCTTTCCCAAAAAGAAATAGAATCGTATCTTAGAAACTATTACGGCGTAGAACAGATACTTTGGATAGAAGATGGCATCGTAGGAGATGATACTGACGGTCACGTGGACGACACAACACGGTTTGTAAACCAAGATACGGTTTTAACGGTCATGGAGGAAAACAGACTGGATGATAACCATGCCATACTTTCAGAAAATTTGGAACAATTAAAAGCCATGAGAATGGAAAATGGCCACAAACTAAATATAATTGAATTGCCTATGCCTTCTCCCGTCATTGATCAAGGAGTCAGGCTTCCTGCATCCTATGCCAATTTTTACATTTGCAATGGCAAGGTTTTAGTTCCTACCTATCAATGCAAGAATGACGACATAGCCTTAGACATTATTCAATCATGCTTTAAAGAACGAGACATTATTGGCATAGATTCAAAAGAGATCATTTGGGGTTTAGGCAGCCTGCATTGCCTTTCTCAGCAGGAGCCCGAAGTATAATATTTGTTAAAAAGGATTCTTTTTGGCAATAAATACCGACTTTTGCGGCTTATTTAACAAAGACTTATTCTTAGGCAAAACATTTATGCCCATACAAAGATTTTTTTATTTCGTATTTCTTATTTCTGTCATAATTTCATGTAAAACTGAAAAACTAGCAACTAACAAAGCTATTTCTTCGGACAAAATACCTGAAGCTGAAAGCGTTTTGACTTTGGGTAATATTAAATATGATAGCACCAATTTCGAACACATTTTGGACTCTTATTTACTAACAGATACCAGTAAGTTTGAGGAAATCATTGACGAGATATTATTTCAAAAGAGACTTTATCTAGAAGCTTCTAATAAAGGTTATGCTGATGATAACGCTATAAACGAGGAAATAAACTCCTACTTAAGCATTGTAGCTCAAAGCTTTACACAAGATACTTCCTTGGTCAATAATCTGGCAAGAATTACTTACGAAAGAATGAAAAAAGAAGTAAACGCTTCTCACATTCTTATACCGATTTCAGAATTTGCTTCTCCAGAAGATACTGATGCCGCTTTCAAGAGAATTCTTTCTTACAAACTTATGGCTGAGCAAGGCATGCCTTTTGACTCTCTTGCTAAAGTACATTCTGGTGATATCAATACCAAAAACAATGGTGGTGAAATGGGGTGGTTTTCCGCTCTTCAGTTACTTTTCCCATTGGAAAACGCTGCTTATCAAACCAAAATTGGTCAAGTTTCTCAACCTGTACGAACTAAAGCAGGTTACCACATTTTAAAGGTTAACAATACCAGACCATTTAGTGGCAAGGCGATCGTAAAACATATTCTTAAGGCCGTTCCTAAAAACTCAGAGCCAGATTTTGATACTTTTCAAAAAAATCATATAGACTCTTTGTACACCCTAATTTTAAGAGGTGGCAGCTTTGAAGCGATATGCCAAGCAAATTCTGATGACCCCTACTCCAAAAGTAATGGTGGTCTGTTAGAATCATTTTCTATTGGTAGCCGAAAGGAAAAGAGTTTTGAAAACGCAGCATTCGGGTTAAAAATAGGTGAAGTATCAAGACCTATCAGAACAGATGTGGGTTGGCATGTGATAAAACTGATTGAAAAACAAGATTTAGAATCTTATGACAAGCTAGAGCCATTTATTGTAAAAAAAATCACGACCGATTCTAGAGGTGAATACCTTAAAGATCAGAGTTTTAAAAAGTACGAGGAACAGCTCCAGTTGCAAGAGAATTTTGAGGTATTCAATGAAATTCTAAAAACCGCTAATAAAGATATTATTGAGCGAAACTGGAAAATCAATAAAACGAATATTAAACTTCAGGTGCTATTAACGGTTGCCAGTGAGAGCTTCACCAATTTAGATTTTTATAGGTATGCAGAAGACAAGCAAACCTTTGAGAAGCAATTTGAAGATTTTACGCCAGAAATGTATTTAAGGTTCTACTATAAAGACTTTAAAACCGCTAAAGTAGAAGAGGCTATTCTAAAAAATCTTGGTAAATGGAATAAAGATTTTGCCTATATGGCCAGTGCTTATAAAGAAAACCTAGTCAATAGCAACTTTCTAAATAAGGAACTTTACGAGAAGTCTGTTTCTGATAGCCTTGGAATTCGTCAATATTACATAAAGAACTTATCTAGATATCAACTCCCAAAAAGAGCTAAGGCCACTATTATAGAAACACATCACAAAGTGTTACTAGATAAATATTTTGAAACAACCAAAGGCGAACCTCCGTATAGACTAAAAAGAGGTATTCTTCCGATATTCTTTGAGAAGAACGAAAGCCTGCTATCAGATGATATTAAGAAAAAGCTAACAGGACTCTCCATCTTATTGGATAACAATTCAAATTATGTGGTTGAAATAGGAGGACATAGAGATGTCAATGAAGAGGTCAACACTTCCTATTTAAGAATTCAGGAGGTTGTGAATTACCTTAAGAAGATTGGGGTTGGTATTACAAAAATTAGAGAATATGATTATGGTACATCAAGGCTATCGGATAGGTTTGATTGGACACAGAATCAAAGAGTTAGTTTTCAGTTTTTTACCACCCAAAAGACGGACGTCGCTCATGTGCTAAATACGGAAAGTGATAGCCTCAAAATTACCATAGGCGAGTATTACAAAGGAGAAAACGCCCTTATAGACGCTACGTCTTGGGAGCTAGGCTCTTTTGAAGCGGCTTCTGATGGCAATTTTTATAGAATTGAAATAGAGGCTATAAATCCAGCCCGTGCAAAGACTTTTAAAGAGGCTTTTGGTACTGTTGTATCAGATTATCAATCCCAGCTTAAAGAGCAACTAAAAAAGGATTTAATCGTTAAGTATCCGGCCGAACTAAATAGAAAAGAATTATTAAAACTTTATACTGATTACAAGCAAAAGAATCTGTAAAATTACATTTATGTTGAAGAAAGTATTTCTCTTATTAATATTGCCTTTCTTGGCTCAATCACAGATGGTGGGAACCAATGTGGACAAGATTATCGCTAAGATTGACAATTACTATATTTTAAGATCTGAGGTTGAGCAGCTCATTGTTCGTTCCAAAGAACAAGGTCAGGCCATTGACAAATGTCAAGCTCTAGAATCGCTTGCCGTTCAGAAACTTTTAGTCGCAAAAGCGGAGATAGACTCTGTCATTGTAGAACCGACTATGGTTGAAAATCAGCTTGATGCTAGAATGGCGGAAATGGTTAGGATATACGGAAATGAGAAGAATATTGTAGAGCAATTCAATAAGTCTTTAGAAACCCTCAAAGGTGAGGTAAGAAAGCAAGTTTCTGAACAATTAACGGCTCAGAAAATGCAAGATGCTATAACGGATGGGCTAACCGTGACTCCTCACGAGGTCAAAAAGTTCATTTCAGCTATTCCAAAGGATAGTTTACCCACCATTCCATCTGAAGTCGAGGTGGGTCATTTGGTGCGACTTGCGAAGCTTACGATATCCCAAAAGGACGAATTGGTTGATAGACTAAAAGATATCAAGAAAAAAATAGAATCGGGAGAGAAATTTGAGGCTTTAGCTGAAGAGTTCTCAGAAGATCAAGGCTCTAAAAGTTATGGCGGAGACCTAGGCTGGGCAAAAAGAGGACAAATGGTGCCTCAATTTGAAGCCACGGCCATGAGATTGAAACCCAATGAACTAAGTGATGTGGTAGAAAGTGATTTTGGATTTCACCTTATTCAATTATTGGAAATTAGGGGTCAAGAATATCATGCCAGACATATTCTGCTTAGACCAGAATATAGCAGACTAGACATGACAGATGCTACGCACTTTCTTGACAGTTTGAGAAATTTAATTGTGATAGACACCCTGAAGTTCGAAAAAGCAGTAAAACTTCACAGCGAAGACGAAAATTCAAAATATACAGGTGGTGTACTCAATGACCCTAACACGGGAAGCGATAAGATGGCCCTAGACCTTTCTATGGAGCCTAATTTATACTTCACGATAGATTCTATGAAAGTAGGTTCTATAACCCCGCCAATTGCTTATAGAACCCCTGACGGAAAAACTGGTATGAGACTTGTATATCTAAAAAAGAAGTATTCGCCTCATAAGATCAATATCAGTGACGATTATGAAAAAATTAGAGAGTTTGCTCTAATGAACAAGAGAAATATAGAAATTGAGAAATGGTTTGGTGAAGCGATTTCCGAAGTTTATATTAAAATTGATCCTGATTACAACGTTTGTAAACTATTCGAACAATAAACCCATACAATGGCAAAATTAGAATTCAAATCTGATGTAGAAGCGGCCGATGCATTAAAGCTGGCTTATGAAAAACTAAGTAAAGAAATAGCTCAGGTTATTGTTGGCCAAGAAGAGACTGTTCGTCTTCTTTTAACCGCTATATTCTGTCAAGGACATTGTCTTTTAGTGGGTGTGCCAGGTTTAGCTAAAACGCTCTTAATTCAGACTATTGCGGATGCATTAGATCTAAATTTTAATAGAATTCAATTTACGCCAGATTTGATGCCATCGGATATAGTAGGCTCCGAGACTTTAGATAACGAAAGGAATTTCCGATTTATAAAAGGTCCCGTTTTTGCCAATATTATTTTAGCAGATGAGATTAACAGAACGCCACCTAAAACGCAGTCTGCACTTCTAGAGTCTATGCAGGAATATGCTGTTACTGTAGCTGGACAGAAACATGAATTAGAAAAGCCTTTCTTTGTATTGGCAACTCAAAATCCGATAGAGCAAGAAGGTACTTACCCTCTTCCAGAGGCTCAGTTAGATAGATTCATGTTTATGGTGTATCTAGACTACCCGTCTTATGAGCAAGAGCTGGCGATTGTAAAAAGCACTACTTCTGGAAAGAAAAACAAGGTAAACGAAGTTATCTCGGCCGAGGAAATCCTCTATTTCCAAGAATTGGTAAGAAGAGTTCCAGTGGCAGATAACGTAGTAGAATACGCGGTAGGTTTAGTTCACAAAACCAGGCCCTTAACAGACCGAGCGTCAGAACAAGCTACAAACTTTTTAGACTGGGGTGCTGGACCTAGGGCCTCGCAAAATCTAATTCTTGCCGCCAAATGCAATGCTTTAATAAACGGCAAATACTCTCCAGACATTGAAGATGTAAAAGCTGTAGCTATCGCGGTTCTTAGACACAGATTAGTAAGAAATTTTAAGGCTGAAGCCGAAGGTGTTTCTATAGAAACTATTATCAATAAAATGCTTTAAACCATTCTACTTTTAAGAAAGGTTTCCAACTTCTCCAAAGGCAAGGCATTAAATGTCATGTCTTTGGTTAAGCCCGCTTTTCTGGCCACAGCCACACCATAATGCATATCCTGGAAGCCTTCTATCTTGTGAGCATCAGGATTAATAGAAAGCATGACACCCTTCTCCAAACAGTAGGGAATCCATCTCCAATCTATATCTAATCTATAAGGACTGGCATTAATTTCCATGATCACCTTATTGGCAGCACAGGCATCAATCACCTTTTTAAAATCCAGAGGATAACCTTTTCTAGAAAGCAATAATCTACCGGTAGGATGGCCTAGAATGGTCGTATAAGGGTTCTC
>NZ_JBSRVI010000101.1:0-103441 GCF_055134445.1 Arcticibacterium sp. | reverse complement strand
TTACCTTTCGAGAAGTTATTCTAAATGAGTGTGGTTCTATTTGATGGAGTGTGTAACTTATGCAATGGGTTCGTCAATTTTATTATAGATCAGGATAAAAAAGGAGATATTAAGTTCGCTTCTCTTCAGTCTAACTATGCAAAAAATCTTTTAGATTCGGAGGCGAAAGAGCTTGAGTCTGTAATATTTTTCGATGGGAAGGATTTTTTTAGAAAATCTGAAGCAGTATTCCAAATAGCAAAACAGCTACCCAATTTTAAGTGGGTAGCTGTTTTTTGTTTTTTACCACTCTTTTTGAGAGATGGTATTTATGATTTTATAGCTAGAAATAGATATAGGATTTTCGGAAAGAGTTTGTCTTGTCGTATTCCTACTCCAGAACTACAATCACGATTCTTGGGCTGATCCAGCCTAAGACTTTTGATAATTTATAGCACTCATTAAATCCTCCATATTACTATCGCTTACAGGAATGTCAAACTTGTCTATCGAAATTCTATGGTTTCTAATACTCTGAATTTTATCAAGATTAACGATATAAGATTTTTGAACCCTCATAAAATTACCGGGAAGCCTTTCTTCAATACCTTTTAAGGTAGACTTTGTAAGGATGGGCCTCGTCTGAGAAGTGATGAAGATTTTGATATAATCCTTTAGACCTTCTATATGAGTGATTTCGTCAAATATTATTTTAACTAAAGAATATTCTACGTTAACAAAGAAAGAAGCAGGTTCGGCTGGAATAGAAACACCACTTGGTAATTGACTAGGAGACTTATCTTTTTTAAATAGATCAAGGGCCTTATGAGCGGCTTTTGAGAATCTATCGAAGCTTACAGGTTTCATAAGGTAATCTACGACATCAAGGTTGTAGCTTTCCACCGCATAATTATCATAAGCGGTAACCAATATAACCATAGGCTTGTCTTTTAAACTAGCCAAAAATTTTGTTCCTAGCATTCCTGGCATTTGTATATCCAAGAACATGAGATCTATTTTGTTTTCTTGTAGGGCTTCCATGGCTTCATAAGGGTTTTTACAAACCTTTACTAAGTTCAAAAATGGAACTTGCTCAATGTTTTCTTGCAGCAGTTTTCTGGCAAGGTTTTCATCATCAACCGCGATACAGTTCAATTTTGTTACTGACATATTATTGCTTTATCTCTCGTTTTAAATTCAATTTTAATCTCACTGTAAACTTATTGCCATCATCCACAATGTCTAGATGATGTTTCTCAGGATATAATAACTCTAATCTTCTTCTAACATTCTTTAGACCAATACCAGAGCTAAAGTCTTTCTGATCTGTATCTTCCGGACCAATTAGATTCATTACTTCAAATGTAAGATCTGTTTGATCATAACTCAAATTTATATTAATTATTGGCTGAGTTACCATTCCCACACCATGTTTAAAAGCATTTTCTACAAATGGAATAAGGAGCATTGGCTCAATGGTGAGGCTACTGTCATTTCCAGATATGTGAACGCTTATATCTACATCTTCTCCATATCTGATCTTTTGAAGGTCTATGTAGTTTTTTAAATATTCCAATTCTTTACTAACAGGCACTTGTTTAGTATCTGTTTCATAAAGCATGTATCTAATGAGTTGTGATAGTTGGATGGTGACCGTTTCTGCTAAATCCGATCGAGAACGAATTAAATAGACTATGCTGTTTAATACATTAAAAATAAAGTGTGGGCTAATTTGAGATCTTAAGAAGGATAGTTCTGACCGTAGCCTTTCCTGACTTTCTTCAACTCTCAGGTTCTCTTGTTCCATATATGCCGTTACAAGGCCGTAGCCAGTACCTAAGGCTGCCACAAAAATTACGGGAAAAAATATGAAGAAGGTATAAGTATTTCTGTAGTCGGGGTTAACCCATACTTTAATATAACTTTCTGATAATATATATATTAAACAAATAGATGTTAAAATGATTAGATAAGTGGTGACACCTTTCTTTTTAAATACCTTCGGAATGAGATAGAAAACGATAAGGTAGAATAGAGGAATTTCTACTAACCTTACGATAAAAAGCATTTTTAAGAAAATAACAGCGGCAGGATTGTCATAATCTGCATTAATCAGCGGATATCCTATCCAGATTCCCCACATAAATACTTGGAAAAGTATTTTGTAAAGGCTGTCGTTATTTTTTGATTGTAGGTTCAGGTTCATATCTAACTCATAAACAAAAGGCTAAGAAATTATAAAACCAAGTTATTTTGATAATCGTATTTATTTCGAAGATATATGCTAGAATATTGTCGTAAAGTTATAAAATCGACAAATATGAGTTTTTTATCATCAAAAGGGTCCTATGCAACGATTGAAAACATCTTGCATACGTATATGGTATATATTTGGGCGATTTATAGAGAATAGCACATGAATACTAAAATTTGTATAACATTAAGAGGCAAGGTCTTGTCAACAGGCTGTGCTTAAAAATGTTATTTCTTCTTAAACCTCTTGCAAGAGAGTGTGAGTGTCGTTTTAGTAGTAATGTGAAATTCTGCTCAATTTTATGTGTTTGTATTGTGAATCAAAGTGATTTTATGGACAGTCCTAAAGTGGTTTATGCCAATTTCTAAATGGAGGTATTGAACTATTATTGCTGATAGATCATTTAATAATTAGGGTGTTTTGTGCTTTATAGTTGAATTAGTCACCAAGTAGGTGTTTTAAGATATACTGAGTTTGCTTTTTGGTAAACTTAGAGAAGAGCAAAAATAAAAGGGGTTTTATTTTTAGAGGGGGTTGCTTCACAGTAGCTCCCTTTTTTATTGTAATAAAACGGTTATCTAAGATTTGCTAAATAAGGAATCTACAAACTCGGTTTTGTTAAAAACTTGTAGGTCCTCCATTTTTTCACCAACACCAATATATTTTACTGGAATCTTAAACTCATCAGATATGCCAATCACAACCCCACCTTTTGCGGTTCCATCTAACTTAGTAATGGCTAATGAATTAATTTCGGTAACCTTGGTGAATTCTCTTGCCTGAATAATGGCGTTTTGTCCGGTACTGCCGTCCAGAACCAGCATGATTTCATGAGGAGCTTCTGGCAATACTTTTTGCATCACCCGTTTTATCTTTCCAAGCTCTTTCATCAGGTTTACCTTGGTGTGAAGCCTTCCTGCCGTGTCTATTATGATAACGTCGGCACCTTGCTCCATTCCTATTTTCACGGCGTCATAGGCTACAGAAGAGGGGTCTGTGTTCATGCCATGATCAATAACAGAAACACCTACACGCTCACCCCATAGTTTAAGTTGATCTACGGCTGCGGCTCGGAACGTATCTGCAGCACCCAGTACTACTTTCTTTCCATTTTTCTGAAAATTATAGGCTAGCTTACCAATGGTTGTGGTTTTACCAACACCATTTACACCTACCACCATAAGGATATAAGGTTTGGGTAGATTGTCGGTTTCAAAGCTATTCTGAACATCTTGGGAGTTGTTCTCTTCTAAAAGAGCGGCTGTTTCTTCTCTGAGGATTTTATCTAATTCATTAACCGAGGTATACTTGTCCTCAGATACTCTTTTTTCAATCCTCTTGATGATTTTTATAGTGGTGTCTAAACCTACATCTGAAGAAATTAAAATCTCTTCTAGCTCGTCTAAAACTTCTTCGTCAACGGTAGATTTACCAACAACGGCCCTGCTGATTTTGTCAAAAATGCCCGATTTAGACTTTTCTAATCCTTTGTCTAAAGTTTCTTTCTTCTCCTTATTAAAAAAGCTAAAAATACCCATGTAGGTTAATAATGGTTTAAGTGGCAAAGAGGTCTAATTACAAATGTATAAGCTTTTGTTCTTTAGATTTTCCTTATAACACAGAAGATATGAAAAAAGATTCGGTTACGTATAATGGAACTCTAGTTGGTTTCATTTTTATAGCATCTAGAGCAATCCATAAAGTGGATGCTTTTACCAAGATTTCTTCACCTCTTTTAATGATGTAGTGTCTTTCTGAAGTAATTTGAGTGAAATTTTGAACCCAAGTTTCCACAATAAGTTCGTCGTTTTCATAAGCGGATTTGAAATATTCTATCTCATGTTTTCTTACCACCCATCTTATGGCGTCGGATATTTCTTTGGGAGCCTTAGCGTACCAATGACTTATAGCAGCCTCCTGTAGATATTTGAAATAAACCACATTATTAACATGCTCAAGCTCGTCAAGATCTTCAGGTTTAACTTTTATGGCGTGCTGATATATTATTGGGGTAGACATAGGTTAAATGAGAAAAGCCCTTTCCAATTATGGAAGGGCTCTTATAAAATCTTTTTTTTAAGCTATTACGCTTTCAAAAATTCAGTTACTTGTTCTGCAGGAACCATTTCTTCTTTGAAAGTGTAGGCTCCGGTTTTTGGAGATCTTACAGCTTTCACCACCTTTGCAAAACTTCTAAGCTTAGATTTATCTTGCAGCGTTGCAACTACTTTCTTTGCCATGATTTTTCTATTTTAAATGGTGTTATTTAATTTCTTTATGAACTGTATATTTTCTCATTACTGGATTGTATTTTTTCAATTCCAATCTAGTAGTAGTATTCTTACGGTTTTTAGTGGTAATGTATCTCGACATTCCCGCTAGGCCAGATTCTTTGTGTTCTGTACACTGTAAAATCACCTGAACTCTATTTCCTTTTTTAGCCATCGCTTTATCTGATTAAAAATATCTTGCCCTCAAACAGGGCTGCAAAGATAACTATATTTTCTACTTGGACAAATTAACTTTAAAAATATTCTGTAGAATTATTAGACATTCTACAGACATCTTATCTCTAGCCCATTGTAGTAATAGCTTATACAGCGTTAAATTTATTTTTTAAAATGGAAGGTCATCTTCTCCTTCTAAAGCTGCAGGTATTTCTGCTGGAGCTGTAGCTGTTTTAGGAACAGAGGTTGGTGCCGCTGAAGTTTGCTGTCCTTCTAGTCTCCAGGCTTTTATGTCTGTGTACCATCTTCCGTTATACTCTCTACTTTCTATTTCAATAGAAGCGGTAACCGTGGCTCCCATTTTAATCAGGTTTTCATCAATTTTGTCTCCCCACATCGATAAACAAACCTTTTTAGGGTATGTTCCTTCCGTTTCAATTACAAAATCTTGTTTTTTCCAAGTACCATTTTTTCCTTCACCTGACTGTAAAGGTAAAACTTGAATAATATTTCCGCTAATTTCCATTTCGAATTAATAGTATAGATTTTTAACTAATTTCGATGCAAATCTAAAAAAATACCAATCTAAAACCGAATCATTCTTTAAGTGCTTTCTGAATTAGTCCATCAAATAGCCGACTTACAGCTCCATGGTAATGAAAAATTTCCGGATGGTCTTTTTGTGTCCTACAGGTTAAATAGTTGTTGGTTTTACCAAAGATTAGATTCAAATATCTTTGCCTCAAGCTCTGTGGCTTTCATTTTGAGATGTATCAAAGAAGATGTTTCAAAGGAGTATCAGAGTGTCATAGAAGGGGTTTTGGAAGGCATAAAGGTTAACTATCCATTATACCAAAATAAGGAGGGTTTAAAGACTTTTAATTTTTGGCAGACCAAACCCACGAATCATTTTCCCAATGGATATTTGATGAAAAGGTTCAAGCATTTCAAATTACCCGATGATA
The DNA here is from genome assembly GCF_055134445.1 of Arcticibacterium sp. Taxonomy (NCBI): domain Bacteria; kingdom Pseudomonadati; phylum Bacteroidota; class Cytophagia; order Cytophagales; family Leadbetterellaceae; genus Arcticibacterium; species Arcticibacterium sp. Next base: position 97,796 of record NZ_JBSRVI010000101.1, on the reverse strand, counting down.
TTGACGATACGGCTTTGGTTTATTTAACCAGTGATTATAAAACGGAAGAAGTTTTATGGCTGAAGGAAAAGTTGAAAAAGCATACTCCAGCTCACTTGGTTTATAATACTTGGTTTGGTGTTAATATGCCGGCAGAAAAGGATGTTTGTGCTCTGTGTAATCTTATGTATCTGCTTTTTGAGTCAAAAACTGATTTTAATGAATATGATTTTGCGACGCTAAACTATCTAAATCAAGTTATAATTTCTAAAGAATTTTTGAGTGAAACTTTTTGGGTTTCTAGACATTATGGTACGCTTCCGTTAATTGTTTATCATTATGGACGACTACTTGGCAGATTTGAGATTGATGAATTGAAGGAGGCTAAAGAAAAACTGCGAGACCTCATTCCTGTTTTTTTTGAGAAAGAGACTGGTTGGCTAAACAAAGTTTTGCTGCAAACATCTTTCCTTAAATTATATGGAAACGAGGGAGAACAGGGGATTTTAAAATGGAACCCCTTTGAAGGAAATTGGAAGAACAAACTTAAATCGGAACAGTTTTACGCTTTCATAGGGGCACCATTTGCTCCTTTGTCCACTAGTTTATGGAAAGGTATAGCTTCCAAAGCATTTTTTCAGATTGGCTGGAAATGCGAGGCTCATGAATTGGCTTTAGTATTAGAAAACGTAATTTTGAGGCAGAAATATTTCGAGACGAAATCTTAAGGGTTATGGAAAATAAAGAATTGGAATCACAGCCGAACAATCCGCTACATGGCGTAAGGCTGGATTTTATGTTGGATACGCTGCTAGATGAATTTGGCTGGAGTGGTTTAGGCAGAATTATTAAGATCAATTGTTTTAATATAAACCCTACCGTTAAATCGTCTTTGAAGTTTTTAAGAAAGACAGACTGGGCCAGAAAGAAAGTGGAAGACCTTTATTTGGAGGTTACGGCGAGAAGAAATGACTGATTGATTAATATTTTAGCTTTTTAAAACATGGCTAAGCGGTTTGTTTTCAATTTGGTTACCTTTGCGAATTATCAGAACCCAAACTATATTTCGTGGCATTATCAGATGTAGCATTAACAGGACATGAGCAAATAGAAGTTTTTGGAGCTCGTGAACACAATCTTAAAAATATTGACGTCACTATTCCTAGGAATAAACTCGTTACAATTACTGGAATTAGTGGCTCTGGCAAGTCGTCATTAGCCTTTGATACCATCTATGCAGAAGGGCAGAGAAGGTATATGGAGAGCTTTTCGGCTTATGCCAGAAGCTTTATTGGAGATATGGAACGTCCGGATGTTGACAAAATCAACGGCCTTTCTCCCGTAATCAGTATTGAGCAAAAAACAACCTCAAAGAATCCACGCTCTACCGTGGGTACGACTACTGAGATATACGATTTTCTTCGTCTTTTGTACGCCCGTGCCGGAATTGCATATAGTTATGTAACCGGCAAGCCTATGATCAAGCAGTCGCAAGATCAGATTGTTGAGAAGATTTTGGGTGAATATTCGGGTCAAAAATTGAATCTTTTGGCTCCTGTGGTTAAAGGTAGAAAAGGACATTATCGTGAGCTTTTTGTTCAGATAAGAAAAATGGGCTACTCCAAGGTCAGAATTGATGGAGAAGTACAGGATCTTACACCCAAGATGCAGGTAGATAGATATAAGATTCACGACATAGAAATAGTAGTAGACAGGATTGTTCCGAAAATAGAAGATAGATATAGGATAAGCCAATCTGTTGGAACGGCTTTAAAAGTAGGGAAGGGCAGTATGCTACTGCTAAACGAGGAGGGTGATGTTCAATATTTGTCTCAAAACCTGATGGATCCAGAAGCTGGTATCAGTTATGAGCAGCCGTCTCCTAATTCGTTTTCTTTTAACTCTCCTTATGGTTCGTGCCCTACATGTAATGGCATGGGAGAGGTGCAAGAAATTACAGAAGAATCTATTATTCCAAATAGGTCACTAAGTATAAGTAGAGGAGGAATTGTAGCTCTTGGAGAATATAGGGAACTATGGATTTTTAAGCAAATTTCTGTCATTTTAAAGAAATACAAAGCCAATATAAGTACGCCGATTGAAAAAATTCCTGAGGAAGCTATGCAGGTGATTCTTTATGGAAGCGAAGATCCTGTGGCGGTACCTTCTAAAAAATATCCAGGAGAAGACTGGAATACGAATTTTGAAGGAATCATTAATTTCTTGAAAAGACAACAGGAATCTGATAATGATAAGATAGGGGATTGGTTAAAAGATTTTATGTTAATCAAGACCTGTCCAGATTGTGAAGGGGCAAGATTGAAAATAGAATCAAGACACTTTAGAATCCACGATAAAAATATTTCAGAACTATCCTCAATGGACGTATCTGATTTGGCCGCCTGGTTTGAAAATATAGAAGAGAAGCTAACAGATAAACAGAATCTTATAGCCGTAGAGATTTTAAAGGAAATTAGAAAGAGAATTGGTTTTTTGAACGGTATTGGTCTTGACTATTTGACTTTAAACCGCCCTATTAGGTCGCTTTCTGGTGGAGAAGCTCAGAGAATTAGATTGGCTACACAAATAGGTACCCAGTTGGTAGGTGTTTTATATATCATGGATGAGCCTAGTATAGGTTTGCATCAGCGTGATAACGTAAAACTAATAACTGCACTCAAAGATTTAAGGGACTTAGGAAACACGGTGCTTATAGTGGAGCATGATAAGGATATGATGCTGGAGTCGGATTATATCATAGATGTGGGGCCTGGAGCAGGAAGGCATGGAGGTAGAATAGTGGGTAGTGGAGTGCCAGAGGAGTTCTTGAAAAATGGAAGTAAAACCGCGGAATACCTGAGTGGAAGAATAAATATTGAGATACCTAAGGAAAGAAGAGAAGGAAACGGAGATACATTAATTCTAAAAGGAGCGGTAGGTAATAACCTTAAAAATGTAGACCTGAAAATTCCTTTAGGTAAGATGGTGTGTGTAACGGGTGTGAGTGGAAGTGGAAAGTCATCATTAATTCATGACACGTTGTTTCCTGTTTTGAATAAGCATTTTTTTAGAGCAAAACGGGAGCCTTTAGAGCATAAAAAGGTAACGGGTTTAGAGTATCTGGATAAAGTGATAGAGGTAGACCAGTCTCCTATTGGGAGAACACCAAGGAGTAATCCGGCCACATACACTGGTATGTTTACAGATATTCGTTCCCTATTTTCAGATTTACCAGAATCTAAAATTAGGGGCTATAAACCAGGGCGTTTTTCTTTCAATGTAAAAGGTGGAAGATGCGAAACTTGTCAAGGTGGAGGAATGAAGAAGATTGAGATGGATTTCTTACCTGATGTGCATGTGGAATGCGAAACGTGTAAAGGCAAAAGGTTTAACAGAGAGACTTTGGAGGTTCGTTTTAAGGGAAAATCCATATCTGATGTGTTAGATATGACCGTGGAAGAGGCCTTAATGTTTTTTGAGAAACAGCCACGTATAAATAGAAAGGTTCAAACACTTTTTGATGTGGGTTTGGGATACATTACGCTTGGCCAGCACGCCACGACACTTTCTGGGGGAGAAGCTCAGCGAGTAAAACTTTCTGAAGAACTTTCTAAAAGGGATACTGGAAAAACGATATACATTCTTGATGAACCAACCACGGGATTACATTTTCAGGATATTCAGAAACTGTTAGATGTACTTCAGAAGCTGGCAGATAAAGGAAATACAGTTCTTATTATAGAGCATAATATGGATGTTATAAAAGTGGCTGACCATGTGATCGATGTAGGGCCTGAGGGTGGTACCCGAGGCGGATATATTATAGCAGAAGGCACGCCTGAAAAGGTAGCTAGAGTAAAGGGAAGCCATACGGGTTTTTATCTGGCTAAGGAGTTTTGAATGAACTTTAAGTAATAGAGCTCTTTGGGATAGTACTATTATTGTATTTTTTTGTAAAATTTTATTGAATGGTAATCTTGCTTGTATTTCTTTTCAGGAATTTTTAGGGTAGTATATATAAGGTCCTATTTATTAGGGTAGTAGGTTTGGTTGCGTAAAGCAGTATTGTTTTCAGGTATAGGGGTATTTCCATAAAAAAATGGTAAAAGCTCGTTATGAGTTATAGCAGGGATACCTCCATTTTGTTTTATTGTGCTAAATATTTGTAGCTTTATCCATAGCCGTTTAACGATAAAGCAGTTGTTCCAAACATCTATTTAGCCTGTAATTACAATGAAAAGAACCCTTACCCTCACGCTTGTCATTTTGTTTTTTGTCAAATTCTCTTTATTTGCCCAATATTCACCAGTTCCACCAAGTTTCAGTACCAACTTTTCTCCTACCCCAGTTGGGCCTAGCTCAAGTTCGCTATTAACCTATACTATTAATAATAGTGAAGGTGGGGCAGTAACGGATATCGCCTTTACAAATACGCTTCCTGCTGGGGTAACCATTGCAAGTCCTTCAGGTTTGATTTTTAATGAAACTGATGGTACTGTAACCGCACCTGACGGTGATGACTTCATCAGCTTTACAGGAGGGAAACTAGGAGCAGGAGCTACCATGACTATTCAGCTTTATGTAACTGCTGGTACTTCTGGGACTCATACTAATGTAACGGACGACCTCACTTCCAGTGCTGGAAATAGTGGAACTGCATCGGATGATTTGGTGGTAAATGCTAGTAACACGGGTCTTTCTACTGCTTTTAGTGATGCTTCAATTTTTGTTGGACAGAAGTCAACCTTAACATTCACTTTTGATAATAGTCAGAACGCTAGCAGTGCAGGTAATGGCAGCTTTTCTACAAATTTACCCGATTATCTTGTGTGGGCTAGCCCTCTAAACATAACAAACTCTTGTTATGTTCACCCAGCATTATCACAGCAAGTAACTGCAAGTTCAGGAGAACGAAGTTTGTCTGCTTTCTTTCAGTCTTCTTTTTTTAATGTGCCTGCAGAATCTACTTGTACCATTTCTATCGATGTGGAAGCCGTAGGTTTAGGGAATGAACCATTGGTTAGTACTTTATCTGGAGATAATATGAATGGTCTTGGAATTTCACTATTAAACGTAATTACAAATACAGCTAGTGGTGTTCGTTTTGAGAAAAAATTTGAAGATAAGGCAGTTCCTCCAGGAGGATCAACTGCCATAATGTATACGATATATAATCTGGATAGGAGTAACTCGCTGACTGGTATTTCCTTTACGGATGATCTAGGAAGTCTGATTCCGGGTTTCGAGGCTTCTACTACTCCAATTAGTAACATCTGCGGTTTAGGTTCTAACTTAAGTGGAACTGGAGTGATTTCTTTCACCGGAGGAAATATACCCCCAGAAGGGAGTTGTACTTTTTCTGTACCTGTTTTTGTTCCTTCCAGTGCTCCTTCAGAAACTTATAACAGTGAGACCTCAAATATTTCAGGGACAAGGGGAGGGAGTCCAGTTGTTGGTCCCAAAGCCAAAGCAACTTTGGGTGTTTATGGAATTCCTCAATTAACTAAAGAGATTTTAAATAAACCCGTGGCAATTGGAGGAACGGTGACGATAAGGTATACTTTGACAAACACAGATTTAACACATCCAATTTCTAGTATTACATTTCGGGATAATATTAACAACTTAGGAGGAATTGTTTATTTCCCCCCTGCCAGTGATATTTGTGGTTCTGGCTCGAATGTGGCAAAGGTATCCATTAGTTCTGCAACTGCTCCAGCTTTTGATGGTCTTCTATTCAGTGGAGGAACTTTAGCGGCAGGTGGGACATGTTTTTTTGATGTTTCAATAGACTTACCCACCTCCGTGTTAGGTGGAGATTATTATGGTGAAATAACAAAGTTTACAGGTGAGTCTAATGGTTTTGCTTTGTCTGGAAAGTCCATCGATGATACCTTAAAAGTAAGCCCTGTCCCACAACTGTATAAATCGATTTCGGGTTCTGGATTACCAGGGGACACACTGACATTAGCATATTTGTTTACTTTAGATCAAGCGGCTACAGAAACTTTCAGTAACCTTTCATTTTCTGATGATTTTTCTAGCCTTAACGCTGTAAGTTTTCAGGTGACAGAAACGCCAGCGGATGGTTTTTGTTCCGGTGCTTCGACAGCAGGTTTATTTACAGATGTGTTATCTGTGAATGGTATTTCTTTGTCTCCAGGTGATACTTGTCAGTTTATTGTTAAGATTAAAATACCAAACAGTGCTCCATTAGGAACCTACACGAGTGAAACAACTGCCCCAACGAATGGAAGTTTTACAGGATCCACGGCCAAGGCAAGCTTTAAGGTGATTGGCTTTGTCATAAAAAAAGAATATAGCCAGCCAGCCTTTGTAGGGGATAGTTTGAGTATGATTTATTCATTCATTAATCCAAATAGTTCATTTGATGTGAGTATGTTTTCGAATATAGATCTTAAGGATGATTTAGATTCGGAGTTATCGGGCTTACTATATGATCATGGAAATTTGGCTGGTTTCTGTGGTTCGTCTTCTAGTTTAACAGGTTCTGGGCTGTTAAGCTTTAAAGAAATTAGTCTTAATCCTGGAGACACTTGCAAACTGGTATTAAAAGTTAGCATACCGCCGGGTACAGTCTTACAAGAGTATCAGACTGAATTGACGCCACCTTCCTTCTTTTATCAAGATGGTACTACTTTCAACGGTAATTCGAGCAATATCAAACTTGTTAATGGCTCTTTTGATGTTATAGATGCTATTGAATTCAGTAAAACCTTTTTGAGCGGTGCTATTCCTAAGGATACCGTTTTATTGCAATTTAAAATTAAAAATTTTCACCCTACAGCAACCCTTTCAAATATAGCTTTTTCGGATAATTTAAGTGCTATGTATTCAGGCTTTACTACGGTAGAACTACCCCAAAATAATGTGGTGGGTGCTGGTTCTGTATTGTCAACAGAAGCCGGTGGAGATTCCGTAATTACTTTAAGCGGAGGTTCTTTAGCTGCAGGAGCAGAAATTACCTTTAATGTTAAAGTAAAAGTACCTGAGGATATTTATTCGGGCACTTTTAATAATATCACTAGCGAGATTAACTTTGATTTAAATTCGAATAGTCTAACGCATAAAGCCGCTTCAGCAAACTTGGTGGTTAATAACGACAGAAGACCTACTTTTTCAAAAAGCTTTGCTCAGGATACTATTCTTACTGGCCAAATCACGACACTGACCTTTAAAGTCGATAATTCCAATAATGCTGATGCCGTTGGCTCTATTAGCTTTTCCGATAATTTGCCTGAAGGAATGTTTATTGCTAATACACCTAATATTGTAAATTCCTGTGGTGTGGGTACGGTAACCGGAGTAGCGGGTTCGGCCTCGTTTTCTGTGAGTGGAGGGTCTGTACCGAGTGCATCTATTTGTACCTTTTCTGTAGATGTTAAGGTCTCAAAATCTAAGATGAATGTTAATACTTCGCAGGTTCTGACATCAAACGCTGGAACTAGTGGGGTCGCAAAGGATAGTATTTATGTAAGGATGCCTCAGCCAAGTTCTTTTACGGTAAATACGCTTTCACATCAAGTTATTTCACTTAATGTAAGCCCTAATACTAATAATTCAGATTCTATCTTAGTAGCCTTTTCTACAGACGGTGTTTTCGGTGTACCTTCTGGTTTTTTGAATACTGGAGCTTCTATAAGTGGAGGAGGTGAAGTTCTGTTTAAAGGCTTAGCCGCAAACTTGCCAAATCACACAGGTTTAAATCAATCTACAGTTTATTATTACAAAGTTTGGTCTTTAGGTTACCATTTGTATTCAAACATAGGATTGACAGGTCATGATACAACCTGCGTTAACCCGACTCAGGCTTTTGACGTTGTTCCATCGGCATCCGTAGTATGTGTTGGAACCAACCCTAAGCTGTCGGTGACACCGGTTTTAGAAAATGTGACCTATAAATGGCAGATGAAATCTCCTGGAGGAACATTTGCAGATATAGCCACCTCTTCCCTGTATTCCAAAGTGGATTCATCAACCTTATTACTTAGTTCGGTTTCTTTAAATGAGCATAATAAGATTTACAGATGTCTTATTTCAAGTAAATGTGATAAAGACACTACCAATGAATTTGAATTAAATGTTTACAGTAATCCAGTGATTACATTAAACCCGAAAGATTCAAGTAACTGTGCAGGCAGTGATTTTAAATTTTACGTTGCGGCATCTGGGCCGAATTTGACTTATCAATGGCAAAAAAGAGTAGGTTCAGCGGCCTTTGTTGATATTGCCTCTGCAGTGGATGATACTTTGACATTAAATGCGACTTCTTTTTCTGATGACAGCACTTTTTATAGATGTGTGATAACAGGAACTTGTGGTGTTTCTATTTCTGACACCGCACTTTTAAGAGCACCTTTGACACCTGTTTTAACGGCAGGCACCTTGGTCAATCCAAGTACCTGTTCGGGAGTTGATGGTTCTATTCCATTTACCAGTACGAATCTACCAAACGGTACTTACTCCTTAAGTTTCACAAGTACAGGGTCGGCTAGTCCAAAGAATGTAACCGTTAGTGCCAATAGCTTTACTTTGGGAGGTCTGTCAGCAGGAGCCTATAGTAATTTCTCTGTAACGTATTTAAATTGTACGGGAACAGATGCGAGTTCAAAGACATTGACCGATCCACCAAAACCAACGATAGCAGCAGGCACAGCAGTCAATCCAAGTACCTGTGCGGGTGTTGATGGTTCTATTCCATTTACCAGTACGAATCTACCAAATGGTACTTACTCCTTGAGTTTCACAAGTACAGGGACGGCTAGTCCAAAGAGTGTGACCGTTAGTGCCAATAGCTTTACATTGGGAGGTCTGGCAGCAGGAGCATACAGTAATTTCTCTGTAACAAATTTGAATTGTACAGGAACAGATGCGACTTCAAAAACATTGACCGATCCACCAAAACCGACGATAGCAGCTGGTACAGCAGTAAATCCAAGTACCTGTGCGGGTGTTGATGGTTCTATTCCATTTACCAGTACGAATCTTCCAAATGGTACTTACTCTTTGAGTTTCACAAGTACAGGGACGGCTAGTCCGAAGAGTGTGACCGTTAGTGCCAATAGCTTTACTTTGGGAGGTTTGACGTCGGGTTCCTATAGTAACTTCTCTATATCCTATTTAGGTTGTTCTGCCCTCAGTAATGCTGTGATTTCGATAAGTGATCCCACTTATAGTGCATCGGCGTCAAATTTAGGGCCATATGAAGAAGGTGATTTGGTTCAATTATTTGCTTCCAATGGTGTTTCTTTCGAATGGACTGGGCCTATTGGATTTCATAGTTCCTTACAGAATCCAAGTATTCCAGATGCTAAGGCAGTGAACGCTGGGACTTATTCTGTGACCGTAATGGGAGAAAATGGTTGTTCCATCCAGTTAGCTACGGTGGTTGGTATATCCTGTAGCACACCAAGCATGTCTTATTATTTAGCTTACGGAGGAGCCATTCCTGAGCTTATAACGCCACTGCGGGCAGGTATGCAAGTGCAGCAATCCTCCAGACCCATGACCGTTATTGCGTATAGCACATGTACTTCACCAAAAATAGAATCTGTCAAATTCCAACTCTCTGGTACAAGTAATCTGCAGTATTATATTGACAATGATATGCCATTCAATTTGCATGAATTAGGGAATGTCTCTAATGGAGATGTTTTACCCAACAATAGATATACGTTTATTTCTAGAGGGTATTCCGAGGATGATGCTGGAGGGCAAGTTTTAGTTGGGCCTGATGAAGTTCAATTTGATATTATTCCTCCATTGCCTAGCTCTGGAACTCCAAGGGTAGTGACCAAGCCTACTTATTCAATTTCTGAAATCTGTATTGGCACTAGTTTTAATGTAAATACTTCATCAACAGGTGCGTTTATGGTGGGTAACTTATATCAAGTTTACCTTTCTGATGCCAATGGTCATTTCTCTTCGCGTACACTAATTGGGAGTTCCACAAATCCAAGCCAGATAAGCTGTACCATTCCTAATTATATGAAAGGAGGCTCAGGATATAAGTTAATGGTAGTTTCTACGGCACCGGTAGTGTCCTCCATGATTTCGACCCAGCCATTAAGGATTATTTCTGCGGATTTAGTGCTAGCCTCACCTATAGATGATGTGGCTGGTGGGGTAGTGAGTTATAGTGCCATAAATAACATTAAAGCTACCAACAAAATTAATGGTAGCGGAAACCTTACCCTTAATTCGGGTAAGAAAATAGTATTAGAACCAGGTTTTAAAGCAGAGGCTGGCTCTGTATTTAAAGCAGAAATGAAGTCGGTATGCCAGAACTAAATAACATGGAGTTCAATGTTTCCTTTAAGTTCTTTGTCGCTTTTTTTGTCCCAAAGTTTAAAAAGGAAATGATAGGTTTCGCCTTTTATCACGGGTTTACCCATTCGGATATTAAATTTTAGATTTTCGGCATCAGAAGCAGAGACACCAGTAACATCATATTTTTTAAAATAATCTTCAATATAGTAAATGACATTATTATCCTTATCTACCAATGAATTCTCTCCGCCGATAAAAACTTGGCCATTTTTACCAGGTGAGAAGTCGTCCACTCCAAGAATCTCAATGGTGAGTTCGTTGCCAAAGTCTATATTTTTACTTAACTTAACTGCTTGGTTATCATATACTTTGATGGCAGTTGGATTTAGACCCGTTTTTTTTACATACAATCCAATCTGTTCATTGGCAATGTCTGAATTGCAGGAAACAAGAAAAAGAGCTATAGGTATAAGGCTTGCTATTTTTGAAAACATTTTTTGAATTTTGATAAATTAAATACGAATAATAATTTTAACATAAAACACAGATGACATGAAAGCAAGAATAAAAATTCTTTTCTCACTGCTCTTTGCTAGCTTCTTTATGCAGGCTCAAATTAGCAAAAAAAGAGATGATGTAGAGCTCAAACAGATAAATAGTATGGTAACGGAAGCTAAATCCGTTACAGATCAAGTCATTCTTGATGATTTAATAGTGGATGGAAGTGCCTGTGTAGGTCAGGATTGTGTAAACGGAGAAAGTTTTGGTTTTGATACCATCAGAATAAAAGAGAATAATTTAAGAATTAGGGCTCAAGATACCAGTACTTCCGCAAGCTTCCCTACCAATGATTGGCAGATCACGTTTAATGATTCCAGTAATGGAGGAGCTAATAAATTTGCTATTGATGACATTGATCATGGTAGAACGCCATTTACAATAGAAGCAGGGGCTAGGTCAAATTCTCTTTATGTGGATGATGGTGGCAGGGTCGGTTTTGGTACAAATAATCCAGTAGTTGAAATACATAGTAAGGATGGCGATACACCTACCTTAAGGTTGGAACAAGATGGCTCTTCTGGCTTTACTCCTCAAACTTGGGATATGGCAGGAAATGAAACTAACTTTTTTATTCGTGACGTTAGTAGTGGGAGTAAGTTACCTTTTAGGATTAGACCTAATGCACCTACCAGTAGTATTGATATTCATTCTACTGGTGTGGGAATTGGGACATCAAGCCCAAGCGGCTTGTTAGATGTGAATAAAAGGTTAGTAGTTAATGCTGATTCAAGTGTAGGTATCGCTACATCAACACCCTCAGCAAGGTTAGAAATAAAAGGAAATCCGACTGGAGGCACTAATTTGAGGGCAAGTGGAAAGAAAGCTCAATTGATTGTTGATTACAATGAGTTAGGTTATAATTATTATGATGCGGCTTTTCATAATTTCCGAAATTTTGCAGGTACATCTTTTTTAAGTATTAATTCATCTGGAAATGTAGGAATTGGAATTCCTAACGCTAGCAATAAACTTGAAGTTAACGGAAACACTAGAATTGTAGGGAACCTTGTTGTTACAGGAACAGTAACAGCTACAGCAGGTGGTGTAAACTCTGAAGGGGATGGCTCAGGTAAAGTTCTTGGTTCAGAAGAAAGTCCATTTCCCGCATTGTATGTCAGCGGAAATAGCAATTTCGATGATGTGAGTTATTTTAGTAAAGATATTTATGTAAAAGGATCTGTAATGCCTGGCTCTATTTATGGCCCTTCTGATGCTAGAATTAAGAATGATATAAACCCACTATCGGATGCTACATCCGTAGTGATGAACCTATATCCAAAAACATTCTTTTATAAGAAAGAATTTACGGAAGAGTTGGGTTTACCTGAAACTAAGCAGTTTGGACTTATTGCTCAAGAAGTAGAGAGGTTCCTTCCGAATCTTGTAAAGGAATTTGAGACTAAGTCTGGTAATAAATTTAAAAGTGTTAACTATAATGCCTTAATTCCGGTTCTTGTTCAAGCCCTTAAAGAGCAGAAGGTAAGGATAGATGAATTAGAAAATCAAGTGTCGAACTATGCTTCTCTAGAGAATAGATTAAATGCTTTAGAGGCACAGTTGAATTCGAAAAACAAAAACGCAAAACGTTAATATCATGAAATATATTTTTACAATAATTTTTTGCTTGGCGGGAATGGTTTCTTTTGCTCAGCAAGCTACAGATGAAAACGGACGCCCCGTGGGTAGTAAACCTGCTTTGGTGGTATCATCGGAAGAATCAGATATCTATTTAAGAAAGGGTACAGCAAAGACCACTTCTTCTGGTATTACAGTGGAATACTCTTTGCCTTTTGGCAAATCTGGTGGTAAATTGGTTTTGTTTCATCCTAAAAAGGATGAGGAGCTGAAAACCATAACGCTAACAGGTAACCACGGAAGCGTGGTGGTAGACACCAAGGAACTAGGTTTTGAAGGGTTTAACGCTGGTCTATATTTAAGTGATGGCACTTTTGTTAAGAGCCAGTCTATTTATTAAGCGTAAAAGTTTTTAAGTTATCATTATTAATAGCAGCCCATATTTGGCTGCTATTTTTTGTTTTAAGGAATAATAGTTTGGATACGGAACCCTTCATCCAAAGTCCAGAAAGAGTGTTTGGCACAAATTTAAAACTACCATTACCTTGATTTAAGAGAAGGCAGCTTTTACTGCCTTCTGTATAACCGGAATTGATGGGCTCTGACTCAAAATCATTTCCTGCAAGCAAGACATCCGTTTTCTCATCCCCATTCGCGTCCATGGTTAAAATAGACTTGACAGTAACTAATTGAGCTTCCATTGGTAGTTCTAGTATTTCTATTTCTTTTCCTTTTTTATTCCAGATGATAACACTTTGCATGAAATCGGCAGAAAGTTTTGGTGTATTTGAAGAAAGAGCCTCTGTTTTGAAGATGGCGTAGGCCTTGTAATCTGGGAAGAGGGTTCTTAAGTAGGGGTATTCCCTAATTAACTCATCTCGTGCAGGTATCATTTTCTTTTCCCTATTTTGAAAGTAGGTCTGTATTTTCTCCTTTTTACCAGACTGGCTTAAGTCAATCTCGTGAAATTCTAATGGTTTTTTTTTGTCGAATGGATAGCGGAAGTTGACGCCCTTATTGCCTAAGATTAAATCAGAGAAACCGTCGTTGTCTAAATCAGTTACATTTATACTGTTCCATAAACCTTTGTGGTTTCCAAGAAGGTTGCTTTTTACCAGTTTGCCCTTTTGATTCAAGAATAGCGTGGGAGCCATGTATTCTCCAACTATCACTAAATCTTCCCAGCCATCTTTATTGAAATCAATGGCTTTAGCATCTAAAACTAGACCCAAATAACCGAGGTCAATTTTCTGAAAACCGGAATTGTGGGATTTGAGGATATATGAATTTCCTGTTTCTGGAAAATCTCCTGGAAGGACTCCTGCTGCTCTGAAAATATCTTTCTGGCCATCATTGTTAAGGTCAATCAAGCAAGCAACAGATGCGGGGAAATTTTCCTTTGGAAGGTGGTCAAAAGATTCTTTCCAACTTTTCCCTTCATGGTTTAAATAAAGATGGTCTTGATAATTTGCTGAGTTGAGAGGAAATTCATTGCTGCCGCTAGCGGTATATAAGTCTAAATATCCGTCATGATTGACGTCTATGAAAAGAGCAGATGCGTCCTCCCACGTTTGTGTAATTTTTAAGGACGTTTTAGAAAAACCACCATCTGAATTTTGAAAAAAGAAGTAGGATGGTGTCTCGGTATTTCCACCAATAAATACATCATCCCATTTATCATTATTAATATCTCCAGAGATTAATACAGGACCATTTTGAGAATATTTTTTTAATAATAAATTCTCTCTATAAAAATCAATAAACCTAGATTCTGTATGCTTGTAGTCAAACGGTTTTTCAGTAAAAAGAGTAGGGGTGATTTTTTGTCCAATTTTGAAGGGACTGGCTTTAGTAATATCGGCGGTGATGGTTTGGTTTGCCTCCATATCTTTAAAAAGCTGACTTTGTCCGTCGGCCCAAAATATCCTTAATGAATCTAATTTTTCGTTTTTACCTAGCCCAATGTTTATAGGCGTAAGCATAGCAGAAAGGTATCCCCTCGTAATAGCATTCGTATATGTTTGGCAAGTACCACCGGCAAAAGCTTTAATTCTAGTTCCCTGATTAAGAATAGCTTGATTTCCTTTTATGATTTGGACAGTTATAAAATTGTTCTTAGACTCATTTCTGAAAATATGGGCAGCTTCATTGATATTATTGACTACATAATCGAGATCTCCATCATTGTCCAAATCAGCGAAGATGGCTCCGTTTGAAAAACCCTCCGTTTGGGTAATCCATTGGTCTGAAGAGTTAGAGAACTTGAATTTTTCTTCATTTTTGAAAAACACATTTTTTCTTTTAAGTTTTGGTGAATTCAAGGCGTTAGAATTCATGAAATCCCTCATTTCTTGCTGAGATTCCGTTTTTTGAGCAAAGCTCATGTTATAAGAAATGTTGTCCGAATTGGTCACATCTCTGAGATATCCATTAGAAATATAGAGGTCTTTAAGTCCGTCATTATCGAAATCTAGAATCAAAGGAGCCCAAGACCAATCTGTCGCGTGAATATCGCTGTATTGACCAATTTCATTAAAATAGGTATTGCCATTGGCATCATTTCCGGCGTTTTGAAATAACATATTTCGTGTGAACTCCTTCTGGTAGCCTAAGGTCTGTTCCGTTTCAAAAACATGATAAGAGGTCATCAGCATTTTCTTTTGCTGTTCGTTATCTGGCGGCAGCATATCTACAGTAACCATATCTAGCAAGCCATCGTTATTGATATCTGCTATGTCGTTTCCCATAGAGAACCGACTTTGGTAGGGTAAAAAGTCAGCGGCCATATTAGTGAAAGTGCCGTCTTGGTTATTGATGTATAAAATATCATTAGGAAGGAAATCGCTGGATGCCAAGATATCTTCCCACCCGTCATTATTAATATCTGCTATGGCTAAACCCAAACCATGATTATTGGCGTTAATGCCACTTTCAAGCCCTACTTCTTGATAATGGCCGGTGCCATCATTTTTGTAAAGTTTATCTAAAGCATAATTCCCATATTGGTCTATTTTTCGAAGAAGGTTTGGATTGCGGATGAGGTTAGAGGTGGTCAAAACATAGAGATCCAAATCTCCATCTTTATCATAATCGAAAAAAGCCGATTGGGTTGAAAGTGAAGTATCAGCAATTCCCCGCTCTTCCGCTTCTTCTTTGAATGTTAGGTTCCCTTGGTTTACAAACAGCTGGTTTTTAAGGTAATCACCAGATTCATTTCCCGCTTTGCAAACGTATAAATCTAGCAAACCATCATTATTGATATCTGTGATGGTTACTCCCGTAGACCAGCCCTTTTGGATAATTCCTGCCTGCTCCGTAATGTCTTCAAAAACAAAATTGCCTTTGTTTAAATAAAGTTTGTCGTTAACCTGATTTCCGGTAAAATAAAGGTCAATAAGTCCGTCATTATTAATGTCGAATGCCGCAATGCCGCCACCGTTATAGAGGTTATGATAATCATAAACATTATACTTTTCATTTTCAACAATATTATTAGAAAAGTAAATATTACTGTGCTCAGAACTAACTTGTAAAAAGAGTTTACTGTCTTTCTTTGAACAGGAAAATAGGAATAAGGAGAAGAAGAAAGATAGAATTATTTTCAATGACTTAGGCGTAACTGGCATAATCAAATTTACGCAATCCGCTTGTAAATCTCCATACATGCACGGGCATTATGGTAGGGGGCTTTCCATGGGTTGCCTTTGGAGCCGTTTGTTACTTCATGTTTGGCGTTAACGCCGCCATACCATTCGCCGTTTACATGGTCAATAAGGTAATCGTTAATAAAAGTCCAGCAGTTCTCCGATTTCTCTAGGTAATTCACTTTACCACTCATTTGGTAAGCATTATAAAAGCCAACCATGGCTTCTGCCATTACCCACCAGTCTCGCGAAAAGTTACCGTGACCCGTTTCTGGGTCAATTTCGTAAATCATGCCATGGTCTCCTTGGATTCCGTCTGCGGAATCTCTCGCCATAGGAAGACAAACTTCTTTACATCTTTCTACAAAGTGTTCGTCGCCTAAGATTTCGGCGGCTTCTAAAATGAGCCAACTGGCTTCAATGTCGTGCCCATAAGAAATGATTTTAGATTGAGGTGTCCAATCCTCTGAAAAGAACAAGGTCATTCTAGTATTTCCTTCACCAATGATTTTATCCAGCATTACTTCTAAACAATGCTTTAAATGAAAATGAACCTTCTCTGATTGGTCAACACGGTACAGATTTGCGAAGCATTCTAATAAATGGAGGTGTGTGTTCATGGATTTTCTAGAAGGACCTTTGGATAGTATATAGTCGTCTGTTTCAGACCAATCTTCATTATAAGCTTCTATATAACCTCCTTTTTTAGCATCGTATGAGTGCTCAATAATAGCAGCAAAGCACTTTTGTGCCATTTCTAAAGCAAGTTTATATCCCGTGGCTCTGTAGTATTCGCTCATACCATACACATAAAAGCTATGACCATACATCAGTTTTTTACCTTCCTCTTTCTTTCCTTGGGCATTTACAGTCCAGAAAACACCACCATTTTTAGAGTCCCAGAAGTAGTCCTTCAGGCTATCAAAAGCTCTTTGTGAAAGTTTTTCATAACTGGGTATCAAATGACTGTAATGTAACAGACTTGGTGTGTTTTTTATAAAATGAACGGCGGTGCTAAAACCCCAAAGTATTCGGGCGGTAGCCACCACAGATTTCTGAGTTTCTTTAGGTTGATTGTTGGCGTCTATAGTTCCGTAAAATCCTCCATTTTTTAGGTCTGGAGAATGCTTTGCCCAGAAATCAAGAATGCTGAAAAATTCTTCTTTTACTTCTGTTTTAAAAGATTGTTTTGATAATGCCATTTATTTTAGGGTTGAATGTCTAGCAATTTAGTTAAAGGAAATATGTTTTTCTAGTTTGAGAATAGTCTGTTTGATTTCGTTTGGTTTAAATATGGTATATTGACGATATTAATAAGAAAAGAATGGACATTAAACTTGCGGTGCTTATAGATGGAGATAATATCCCGTCAGCTTATATCAAAGAAATGATGGAGGAGATAGCCAAATATGGCAACCCTACCATCAAAAGGATTTACGGCGACTGGACTAAACCACATCTTTCTAAATGGAAAAATCTCCTTTTGGAAAATGCTATAACACCCATTCAGCAATACGGATATACGACAGGAAAAAATGCGACAGATTCCGCCATGATTATTGACGCCATGGATATTCTATACTCTGAAAAAGTGGATGGCTTTTGTTTAGTATCTAGTGATAGTGATTTCACCAGGTTGGCCACAAGGCTCAGAGAGGCGGGCATGCAAGTTTATGGAATAGGAGAGAAGAAAACACCAAGCCCATTTATAGTGGCTTGTGATAAATTTATATATCTGGAGATTCTTAAACAGAGTCCTGATGCAGAGGAAAGTGATTTGCCAGGACAAATCAAACCTAAGAAAAATGAAGTAGACAAGATTACCCCTAAAGAATTAAGCCTTATAGCTGGCACTATATCAGATTTGGCAGATGATGATGGCTGGGCATTCTTGGGAGATGTGGGTAATTTGCTTCAAAAAAAGATGCCAAATTTTGACTCCCGAAATTATGGGTTTCAAAAATTGACACCTCTTATAAGATCCATCAAAGGTTTTGAGATTGAAGAAAGAGAAAATCAGAAGGGAAGATTGAAGCTTATTTATGTTAGGATTAAGGGTTAAACTAGACCTTAATTCAAGGTTTAAAAATACTTCTACCTATCATTACTTTTTCTATCATTTCTCTGTTCATGAGCTCATGACGTTTGCCGCCTTCGGCAAACATTTTGGCTTGGTCCTTATAATGAGCATTCCTGAAATAGCCTGATTGTCCTGTCGGAATCACGCCGTAGCCCACTTCTGGATTGTTAAAGTCAATGATTCGCCTTAGGGCTGGCCCACTTCTTACTTTATATAGTCCTGTAGAATCCATGGTGAAATCCATGTTATTGATGGTTTCTCTACCGCCAGCTATGGAGCCGATATTTACATTGAAAAACTTATCTAAACCTTGAACTATTCCCATAGGATGTACATGTTCTAAGGTGTGAACTTTTGACCAGTGCCACTCAGAAGAGTTGTTGCCTAATTGAGCGATTAAAGCTTCTGAAGTTTCGTTTAATGACTTGGCAAATATCTGGGCTCTGGTTTCCTTTTCAGAGGTAGCTATATTATCCCACCACGGAGAACTGTCGTTTTCAAAGAAAGCTTTTACGTTTCTTTTTAAAGTATGACTGTGTTCAAATCGGTCGAAAAAAGAACTACCTAGCTCGTCTAATAAGGTGTTTTTTTCAATCGTATAAAGTAGTTTGTAGAAAATTGTAGGCTCAATATTTGTCAAATTGTGAGCTCCATCCCATTTTTTTAGGATGCCCATCAATTCCTTAGCTTCCGATGTTAAATCTCCCAAACGAACGGCAGTAGAAATACTATCTATCATTTCTGGATAGGTGCTAGAAACCACATCATTGATTATAGTTCTTAAAAACTCTTCAGTCCAGTCGGTTTTATTTATGGCTATAAGTTCTTCTATTCTTTTGGCTCTATTTGACGGTACATAATAGCCGGGAACAAGACCATTGCCCATGTCGTCAGGCTGATTGTTTGCAGTGATAAGATATCCTTTCTCAGGGTTTAATACTTGTGGATTGTATTTGAAATCTGCATATCCTTTCCATTCATCTTCTCCTGAACTGCCATCTAGAATTAAATTAGGGTTAACATGTGCAGGTCTGATAGGAAGTTTTCCTGCTGCCCACCATGCTATATTTCCTTCGGTGTCTCCCCACATAATATTTAAGCCAGGAGCAGTCAGTTGTTCCGCGGCTTTTTGAGCATCGCTGGCATTTTTAGATTGAGATAATTGGTAAAAGGCTTCTAAACTTTTACTGGGCCACTGGTGGTAGACCCATTGGAATGCAATAGGGTCAGATTCGTGACTGATACCTTCAAATGCCCCATTGAGAATATAGCCGTGGCGAGTACGCTTTATGTCAATTTCAACATCTGGTTTATCTTTAATTTTAATGACCTCCTTTTTGATGGTCATATCTTCCCAATGGTCTTTAAACCAAACTTGTTTTGGATTTTTGGGATTTATCTTTTCCCTGTAAAAGTCTGCATCGTCGTTTTCAAACATGGTTATGCCCCAGCCGCCATTTTTATTATGACCAAGAGCAGGGAAGGGACCACCAGCCAAAAAGCTGCCGTAAACCTCAAAAGTAGGGCAGGATAAGTGTGCCTCGTACCACACAGAAGGTTGAGAGAAAGCTATATGAGTATCGTTTGAAAGTATAGGTTTGCCAGACAGGGTTTTACTGCCAGAAATAACCCAGCCATTTGAGCCATGAAAGGGTTTAAACGGAAGCTCGGCACTTAAGCCTCTAAGTTGTTCGCCCATTATGGCGAGGTTTTGAGCTGCTTTTACTTGGCCCACTGGGTCTACGGATATTCTGTAAGCATCCGTTGGCCATGTTTTTAAAACATCTGGAAGGTATGCCTCACCAAACTCATTAAGAATATAAGTAGCCACGGCGTCGGTTTGAAATGCCGCCTCAAAGGTATATCCCATATAACCCACTATCATTTCCACATCTTCTGCGGTAAACGCTCTTTTGGGAATTCCGGCCAAAGTAAATTCTATAGGTGTTTTTCCTTTTTCAAGATAGGTGTTAACCCCTTTTAAATAGGCGGCCATACCTTTGGTTTCCATACTTTGAGGGTCTCTTGCGGCTATGGCTCTTTTGGCATGTTCTTTAAAATCTAGGGTTCTAAAAAACTTGTCGGTTTGTAGAGCTTCTTCGCCAAAAACTTCTGACAGTGTGCCAGACGCCAGTCTGCGGAGAATTTCCATTTGAAAAAGACGGTCTTGTGCATGTATGTATCCGAAGGTTTGGAACAAGTCCGCCTCATTTTTGGCATAAATATGAGGTATGGCGTAGGCATCAAAAATAACTTCTACCTCGTTTTCTAAATCTGGAATTTCTACTTCAGCATTATAGTCAGTGTCTAGCGTATGGAGGTAACAATAAATGCCTGCAGCAATAAAAATGGCAATAAGAAGAACTGCGGCAAAAAGACGTTTCAGTAATTTCATTTAATTAGGGTTCCGTTAAGAAGTGAATTTATCAGTATTTTATCAGAACCCCAATTTCTATGACGAGCTGTTTGAATTACAATTCATTTGAGGCTTAGTATTTGGTACCTCTTCCGTGTCCTCTCCTTTTTTTATGTAATCCTTTTTTAGGTTTTTCTGGTTCATTATCAAAACGCACTGTTCTTACTTTCTTCTTGATGTTTGATTTCCAGTTGTAGGCTTTTTTCACAGGCTCTTCTGCTTTTTTGGTAGACTCATTCACCCTTAGCTTTCTATCTAATATCTCAAAGCCGTTAAGTTTATAAATGGCAGTTTTGGCTTCTGGAAGGTTTGGCATTTTTACAAAACCAAAGCCTTTGTTTTGTCTGGATTTGTGGTCAATAACAATAGTTGCTGACTCAACTGTACCATGTTTTTCAAAAAGCTCTTTTAATTCTTCTTCCTTCATTTTGAAGGGAATATTACTAACGTGAATGTCCATATACTTCTTTTGTAAGAATGCAAAGGTATGTTCTTTAGTATGAATTTCTTTGAAAACTTAATTTGCTTTCAATATCGATGACTTTTGATATGAATTTAAAGCATACTTCTAAAGTGTATTTTAGCTCTGAGTCTGTAGACTCAGAGAGAAAGTATTGCCTTAAAGATGATCTCTTATGACTAATCCTAGTTCATTTCCGAAATATAAGAAAACTGGAATAACAAAATAATTTGAATGTCTAAAACAAAGACCATAAAGTTTGCTCGGTTTTTTTAAGAATACTTTTGTCATGTTTTATGAGAAAAACACAGATTTTTTGAAAGATCATCAGTTCTATTCGTTTTAGCAGACTGAAGGAGGAGAAATGAGTTTAGTGGAAAATGAAACCCATTTTATGCATTAGAAAATCTCCCGATTTTATCGGGACCGTAACTAATTTTCTTTAATTGTCTGATTTATTACACTTTAGCTACTAATTGCAATTCTCCAATGCATAAATCGGGTTTAACAAGGGGAAGATGATAAAACAGCCAAAGGATTATTTTTGGATCAACTAAATGCTACAGCCGGCAGAGTGGAGAAGTGATTTATTCACGTTCTGAAAATAATTATTGATACTCAACCTAACCTTAGAATGAGAACCCTGCCTTTAATGTAAGTCGGGGTTTCTCTTCTTCTTTTTCCTTCGGCAAAAACACCCCAAAAGTAAAAGTTAAAGCATCTACAGGAGCCAGCCAAACGCCGCCGCCATAACTATAATGCCAGCTGTCAGAATGTTCTGACGGTAACCAAACTCTACCATGGTCAAAACTCCCGAAAACGCCATATGTGATAGGTACCAATGGGTTATAATTACTCTTTAGTTTGTATCTTAAATCGGTGGATTGCCAGAAACTAGTCTTTCCATAAAACCTTTCAGATCTATATCCTCGCAAACCTTGTTTGCCGCCAATGAAAGGCATCTGATAAAATTCAAAGCCATTACCTCCTAGGATTATTCCTGTGCCAAATTGGGTGGCTAAAATGAGTTTTTCTTTGCTATCCAAAGCTCTAAAGAAACTCAAACTAGCGTTGATAGAACCGAAATCTTTAGAATTATTGGTTTGATGAGACCATTTTAGTTCAGAGTTGAAAATGATACCATTATGAGGGGCGATGAAATTGTCAACACTATTAAAACTGAATAAGAACTTAGAACCTACAAAGTTCTTGCCTTCAAACAATTGATTATCAACCGTGTTTTCTGCTAAAAATCTTCCTTGAGTAGCTTGTAAATTTAGGCGTTCGGCAAATGGACCAATGCTGAAGTATGCACTGTTATGAGCAAACCTTTTCTTTATGGCTGGGTAAATGTGTAATGCACCTTGTCTAACGCGATAGTAGTTTTCGTTATCTTCCGTTCTAAGGGTATTGTTTCCAATTCCTGCAAAATTGAAAGCATAACTAGGTCCATGTAAAAATGATTCTAGGTAAAAATCCCATTCGCCAAAGGCATCTATAAAGTCGCCTTTGTAATTTAAACTTAGTGATTTGGTCTGAAAGGCATAGCTCGTTTTAAAGTCCTGCACAGAGGAGAAAGGTTCTTTCTTAAAACCATATTTTGTAAAGTTGACACTTCCGCCTATAAGCAGACCGTCGTCAGTGTTGAAACCAAGCACTGGCAGCACCATGGCTATGTCATAATTGCTGTCGTTATTTCTTCTGTCGTAAACGTTATATCTGAAAATGTCTGTTCTTTTATCCTTAAATGCTGCGGCACGCTTTAGTTTATCTTTTTTGAAGTCATCATAAATGGATACCTTTTTTTTGCCCGTTGAGGCAGTAGATAGGTCTTTAAAGGTATCTTTCCCGTCTCCACCTATAAATCTTATTTTAAGTTTATTGTCTGCTTCGCCTTCAAAAATGAATTCGTCTTTATCGCCGTTTCCATATAGGTTCACATACGCCGTAATATTGTTGTCAAAAATTCTGTGGTAAATCACCTTTCGTTTTTCGCCCTCCTTATCAAGGTCAAATACGGTTACTTCTGTGTTATTTTCATCTATTTTTTTGACTTCAAAATACTCTTCTTTTTCAGAACCAATTACATTAACAGATTTACTGACAAACTCATAATGTGCTCTCGCAATCTTCATTAAATCTGCCCTTCTGTTTTTAATACTGTGAGAGATTCTTTCTATGGAAATTTCTTTGGCTTTAGGAGGCCAGTTGTCAAAAGAGCGTTCAATAACCTCGTCTGTTAAGTTTTCTTGAATGAAAAGCACCTGCTCTTCCCAGTCTTCCCAGCTCAGGCCGTTTAGAAATGTCCTGTCTACCAGCCGTGCACTCCAGGTCGTCCATTTCATGCTTTTTATCTCTGGGTCAAAACTCTGCAACTGTCTTAAAAAGGGAGCTGTTAGTCTTGCCAAGTTTGCCGCTGCTCCATCATATAATGAGAAAGCTTGATCTCGGTCTTTTGGTATAGGTCTGTAAATGGTTTCTCCTTTGTCTTGTTTTATTTCAGCCCAAGCCCACTGGTCGTCATGCCTGTCCCAGTCACCTATGAGGAAATCAAAAAGTCGAGTTCTTACCATCCATTTTTCATCCACTCGGTCTTTATTGTCTTCCAGAATGGCCTCCATTAAGTCTGGGGTGTTGATGATTTTATCTGGATTTCCGAAAAAGTCCGCATCTTTCCAGTGTTTGCCTTTAGGTCTTTCTTCAAAGAGATTCATGGACTCACCGAAAATGTTATTGTAGGCATCTAAACTGGGCTGTTTAGGTACATAATACAGTTTGGGATTGGTATGATAGACGTTTATGGCGTCTGCCAATGCAGGCATAGAAAGTGGGGCAAAGGGGTTTGTAGAAAGGAAATTATCTTCTACAATAAATTTAGCAACACTCATTTTATTGAAAGGAAATGGCAAAAAACGAGTGACGTCTTTCGTTAAGTTTCGAAGGACATATTGTTTTTTGTCTGGGGCGTCAAAACGCAAAGAGTTGGTTTGGTTTCCTCCTCCTAACTTTACGGGTGTAAGTCCGCCTTTCATACTAGAAAGATCCAAAACGGGGAAATAATAACTTTCTAAATACAGGTCTCTGTTATGCTTTCCCAGTAAGAAATTGTGAGCCTTGCCTACAGGTACTATTTTGTTTTTCGTCAGTTTATGCTTGGCGGAATCCAGCTGACTTTCATGTTCTGAAAAATCTACATCGATGCTTTCGTCTTCTAAAGTTTTGGCATCCTTTATTTTTTTTCGATAAACCAATGTCGCCTCTGTTCCGGTGATATTTACGGTATAGTAATTGACCCAAGTTTCTCCTCTTTCATAAAAGTCTAGTTTGCTGTAACCCATGCCTGAAGTGGCAAATTCGGAACCTTTTCCCTTCGCCACAGGGCTGCTTTTAGAACCGCTACCACTTACAATAAAATGCTGTCCATTGTTTTCAATATGTTGTAGTGTATGCTCATGGCCGCTGGCAAAAATGAAGTTGCCATTTTTACCTACACCAGCCAAAAGGGTGGAGCGTAGGTTCTTATAGTTTTTGTTGGCTAAATCCTGCCTAGACCCTATGGCTCCTCTTATTATGGCACTTAAACTGCCGAGGACTGGAATTGGGACAAAAAGATTAGGATTTAATTCTGTTAATGGAAAAAGATGCTCTTTAGCTGTAAACCTTCCGCCATGTGGCCCATAAGTATAAAGAGGGTGGTGCATGGCAATCACGATATTCTTATTCCTATATTTTCTTATGACGTTTTCAAAAACAAATTCAAAGTTCTCTCTGTTTTTGATGGCACATTCGTCATTAATTTCAGGGTCATTGTCCCAGTCGGCTAGCCACCACTGAGAGTCCACCACTACCACCACGATGTCTTCATTTAGTTCTACCACCTCTGGTCCAGAACAGCCATCTAGTGGTAAAAAGTAATCTTCATAGTCCTCTTTATCTTTGTCTTTGTTAAGGTATTTCTGAACGTACTTGCTTTGTCTTTTTAAGCCTTTTACTCCATCAATTCGCCAATCGTGATTTCCAGGGAGAACAATGGGCCTGCCTTTAAAGTTATCTAGCATTTTCAACTGTTCTTTTAAGCGGTATTCTGCATCAGCTCTAGCCTTTTTGTCTGCGTTTGAAGGCATACCTTCTTGGTAGATATTATCTCCTAAAAAAATGATAGAACTGTTTTCCGATTCTTTTTCTAACTCATTTTCTAGAAAATTAATAACAGGCGATCGGTGTGAGGGTGTAGAGTTTCCCGCATCACCTATAAGATACATGGTGTGTTTTATTTGAAGAGAATCTGAAGGATGATTTTTTTGCCAATTTTCTGCTTCCTTAGTGTACTGCGTTTTATATGTGGCACAGGAATAGCAGAATGATAAAAGTAAAAGAGGGAGTAATTTGTTGATGCTAAATTTCATAAATAGAAGCCCTATTCAATGGCTCGATTAAACAAAAGTATTTTTCCTTTGGTATAGTCATCTCCTTCACTTGAAATGTATAGGTGTCCTTCTTTGTCAAAAGCAATGCCTTCCGGCTGCCAGAACTTGTCTTTTTTTAATGGAACGCTTTCTTTGAAATCCCAATTGGAATCAAAAACCAGAAGAACCTCATTAATGGCAGAAATGACATACCAATCTTTATCTATCGGGTTTCGGGCTAGGGCAGATGGTGCAAAGCCTTTCTTTGAAAAGCTTTTTGTTTTTATTTCGAAAGTTTCAGGTTTCTTGTCCTGTTTTTTTAAGTCATATCGGAAACCCAGAATACTATTTTTTTTATCACAATTTTTGCACAAAATAAATAGTGATTCCGATTCTGAATCGGCATAAAGTGATTCATACTCCCCTTTAGGGAGTTTTATATCTATCTCTTCGGTTTCGGATGTTTTTTGTTCTACGGTTTCGATTAAAGGGGTACGGAATATCTTTCCGCTGCTTTCTAAAATGTATATTTGGTTCTTTAGAATACTCAGGTCTTCATAATCGCCATTTTTTCTAAACTCGGTTTCCTGTATTATCTTATCTTTATCTATTTGATAAATAGCTCCTTTTTCGTCCTGGACAGCATAGGTGATTTTGGGATCACCATTATGAAACGCAATTCCTGATATTTCTAAAAGACTTAAGGGTAAATAATAAACCTCGGGTTTATCAAGATTATATGGAAAGTCCGAACTACTCCGTATGGCTGAAGAAGATGATGAGCAAGCTTGGCCTATTATCAATAATAATAAGGTATTTAAAGTGAAGTTTTTTTTCATATCAGAGGAGCCGACTTTTCTTGAATGATGGCCATTGTAATAAAAGCTAAAACAGAAACTATCACGCCAAACATAAAAATGTTGTAGGCTATTCTTAGAAGTCTGTATTTTCTTCCTAAAACCACGCCTTGTGAGTATATGTCTTTTGTGAGTGAGCCATATAGGAATTCCCTGTCCTCCATGAGGATGGTCATTCCGTTAGAAAAGTCTTCAAATGGCATTTTATAAAAATTCCCAAAAAACAGAAGGTTAACCTTTTTTTCCATCAAGTCCCTTGGTGTAAAAGTGCCATTGGGTATAGTAGGTCTTGTGGCCAAGATGGAAAAAACCATGGTCACTACACAAACAGATGAGAGAATCAAATTAGGAATAAGTAGGTACTGGTTTTGTTCCATTTCTCTGAAAAGAATGGTAAGCACTACAGACAGAATAATAGAAGTAGTAGTAACCATAATGTGTGCCTTGTTGTCGGCCATGTCGCTCAATCTTTGATGGTTATTTGAGCTTATCCTAAACATGGTTTCAATTCCCCTATCTGGTCTTTTAGATGGCACATTCTTGGATTTAGTTTTCCCTTTACCTTTCTTTTTTTTGAGCTTTGCGATATTGTCATTTTTTTTATTTGCCAATATATCTTTACCAAAAGACGTTTTAAAAGTATGCCCTTCTAATAATTTAATGGTTTTTTTTCGCCACTTTTTATCCGAAATGTTTTGACCAGAAAAGAGCTCTGTTTCTAACTTCATGTTTTCATTAAACTGCTGAAAATCCTCTGTTCCGAAGTGAAAAAGGTCCGCATCGCAAATGATTTCTTGTAAGAGATTACTTGGGTTTTGAGGTATAGTGGTAGATTGAATACATTGAGTTATTTCTTCTAAAGTCTCTTTTTCAATATTGTATTTGTTTAGGAAATGGATGGTAAAGTCTATGCCTCTTTTTTCATGTTCCACCACGTTTCCATTGCAGTAACCTGTATCATGAAACCAAGCGGAGGCTAAAACAATAAAGGTGTCTCGCTCATTAAGTTCATAGTATTTTGCCAGCATTTTGGCATTGGTAACTACGAGCTGAGTGTGTTTTAGGCCATGGAAAATTAAGTGGTCCTCAGCATGAGTTTTGATTAATTCACTAACGTAATTTTCAATGTCGTCTAGTATTTGCTGATAATTCATTGAACTATGTTTGTTTCAAAAATTAAATTTATGCCAACCCTCAGAGCCTTTAAACCATTAACACCTTGAAGGTGTTCGAGTTCTAAAAGCTCTAAGTCATCCAAAAGTAAACCTTGTGCCTGTAATTCTTCAATGTACGGAATATACTCTTTGGCAGTTTGGGAATCAAAGTACACCAAAGCTATTTTCCCTGGTTGCGTAAGTCTTTCGTCTTTGCCCTTTAATTTAACCTTATCAATTCGCTTTTTTATGACTTCATACCTAATGTTATAAGAGCCTTCCACGTCAAATCTTCTTTCGTCTTCTCTAAAACTAATGTCTATGGAGCCAGGGTTAATAAAAATTAACTGGGTGGTTCTTAATGGCAATGATAGTTTAGGCAACAAAGCATCATTCAAGATCGCAATTTCCGCCATGGAGCTTATTTGCCATTTCCTGATATTTTCTAGATAGACCGTTTTAAAAGTCTTTTTAGGTTCTATAGATTGACCAAGGTATATGTCATATTCTACACCATCTGTTCTGAATTTTTCAAAATAGGTAGGAAAGTCTTTCTGTAATTCTCCTTTACTTTTTTCAAGATATCTATTAACGGTGGAGTTAATCGTTTGCATGTCGTTTTCAAATCCTCGCCTATGTAAATGAGCTTCTCCAGAATCTTCTTTGCTTAATTCCCGATAATCCTCTATAAATTTAAGGGTATGGGTATCGGATTTGGGAAGACGGTTTTTTACTTCGTTTATGAGGATAGGAACTTCAGCATCTAAAAAGGTTTGAATTTTTAGCTCATTGCCTGCATAATTATTTTGGGTTACGCTATCTAAATACTTTTCACATCTCTTTGTTAGTTTGTCGGTCAAATCATCCTTTACTAAGTATAGCGTTTTTAGGAGAGCAGTTAATTGAAACGTAAAATCTAAATGCTGTGCTTTATTTCTTTCCATGGTAGAGTTTCTAACATCTATGGCTCCATACAAAGGGTATACATTCTTAAAACCAACAGTTTCCACTTTTTTGACCAACAAGGTGTTTAACCTTTCTTCCATATAGTGAAGAGCGGCTTCTTTAAATTTCCATGCCACAGCTTCTTGTAGGAAGGTGTATTTCTCTCGTATTATGTTTTCCAGTTTTTGATTAAAAGCTTCAATGTCATGCTCTAAACTCTGACTTATAACAGAGATAGCGGAGTGAAGCTGTCCCATCACAATTTCGTTTATCGCGTTCTCTCTTTTCGAATAGCTTATCAAAATACCAATCACCATTTTTTTGCAAACCACTGGAACTATAGCTAATGACTTAAATTCGCTTTTAATAAGTTTAAGATCGAATTCATTTTCTCCGCAAGAGGCGATTTCCAAGGATGGTTTGAAAACCATGGAAGGATTTTTGAAGAACTCCTTGCAAAAATTGATGTATGTATTTTGCTCCTTATCTCCATTAAAAGTATGCCTGAACAACTGGCTATTGCACAAGTTGTCGGGGTTTAATACCACTTCATCGTTTACTTTTAGAAGCGGAACTAAGTCAAAGAATAGATTAGCGTCACCTGTTAAGTTTTTTAAAGAGTTTACAATCTCCTCGTGATAACTGCTATCTGGATAAGAAGCTCTTTCTAGGATAAGACTTTTCATGTGTTCCACTGTTTGAGCGGCGGTAATGTCTTCCAGTTTCATGATAGAAAAGCCCTCAAACCTAAATAATGACAAGGGCAATAATTCTAAAATAGAATTTAGATCGAAGTCTTTCTGCCACGATTCTCTTATGGCCATTAAATCAAACTCAGGAAGATCCCCTTTTGGACTGACGGTTACAAAAGTGTTATCAATATGTAATTTGTAATATTTCTTTAATATGCCGTCTGAAGCTTTAACACTAATGATGAAGCTCCTTAATGGATGCGGTGGGAAACTATAAAGTTTTTCCAAAATAAAAGAATAGACCTGAATGATGTCTTTTTTCGGAGAAGGGGCATACTCTTCTATGGATTCTTGATTTACATAGTCTTTTCCTTCTTTTAATAGTAAATTATAGAATGCGTCTGTTCCGTAAAAAAAGATAGGTTTTACAGGAGTACTAAGTGCTAGATAGACTTCAGTCTCGTCAGAAGCGGGGGGCACTAAGAGTCTATATATTTCTTCAAAGACATTTTCATGATTCGGAATACTTGAGATGGGGATATTGCCTTTAAGGTCAAACTCGTTCTCCAGTTTATGAAGTAGATTTTCAAAATAAGTGTTATTTACGGAATATGGATTTCTTATTTTCTCCTTCACAAATGCAATAAGAGGCTCGACAGAGATATGGGCTTCTAAATCCTTGAATCCAACCTGTGAATCCTTTGAAACGTCGAGTAATAGGCTTTTCATTGGTAAAGTAGTTGTCTGGCTATAGAAATAATTTATGTTTCTAGATAAGTAAAAATAAGATGGATAAAGCCAACTTGGCTAAAATAGAATTATAAAAGCTCAAAAAAAGAAAAGGGAAGCTTAGTTGCCCATTTCCGTTTTAAGACCTAAATGCATTAGGCTAATTAAACATTTCGTATTGCCTATTTGGTTCAGACACCTGTCTGTGATGCAAAGCTGCTAGAGGTAGGGTAGAAATGCGTAATTATATCTGTGTTAACCGATTATAAGAAAAAGGAGTTTTTGTTTTATCCTAAACTAGGAATCTGAATCCCCGTTATTTTTCTATAAAGATCTACAGCATAAATGTCTGTCATACCTGAAATGAAATCTAAAACAGAAAGTATATTTAAGTAGAGCCCCTGCTCCTCATTGATATCAAACTGTTGAGGAATGAGTCTTTTCATTTTTTTAGATTTGGCAGATTTGGGTTCTAAAATAGCCCCAAGGAATTCTTTAAGTAGACCACCAATCACATGAAAACCAGCAATTTCTATTTCAACTACAGATTTGTGATTATAGATTTTACTCACAGAAACATGGTCAATTTTGTCAATCAACGCAATCGATTTTTTATCGATTAATTCAATCAATGATTTATTAACATCTCCATTTAAAAGGCCTGTCTCGTGAGCCATAAAGGCATCTGAACACTTTCTGGTCAACAGGCTAATGAGCATGGCTCTGAGCAACGAGAGTTTTTGTTTTTCGTCTCTCATGGTAATCATCTGCTCTTTTATGTAAGCGAAATTATTTTCTGCTTCAAAAAACGGAAGTAGCAGTGATTTTACTTCTTCAAAAGACAGTATATGTAAACGAAAGGCGTCTTCTAGGTCAATAATTCTATAGCAAATGTCGTCGGCGGCTTCTACTAAAAACACAAAAGGATGTCTGGCTAAATGGGTCTTAGACGCGTCTATATAAGTCATTTTCAAATCATCAACCATTTGCTTGACTACTGGAAGTTCAGCGTCAAAATAGCCAGACTTTTTAGTAGAAATAAGACCAGTAGATTTATCAAAACCGTGTAAACTGTCAATTGGGTATTTGACAATTGAAGCTAAAGTGGTATAAGTGAGTTTTAGCCCGGCATGAAGAAAAATGGTGCTGAGTACGCGGAAGGCATTGGCATTACCTTCAAAGTTTTTTAAATCTGCTAGTTGGTTTGGCGTCAACTCGTTTTCTAAAGTTTCCTTTTGGCTGCCAGAAAGTTCTTCAAAGAAGGTTCTGATAGCATCTTCTCCTGAATGCCCAAAGGGCGGGTTACCGATATCATGAGCGATGCAGCCCGTTTGAATAACATCTGCTAGAGCAAATTTGTAAAATTCTATTGCTGGAGTGCTTAAAGCGTCGGCATTTTTCTGGGCTATTTTTTCGCCTACCAGCCTTCCTAGAGAACGGCCTACCGATGCCACTTCAAGGCTATGTGTTAACCTATTATGTACAAAAACAGAGCCTGGTAACGGGAAAACCTGCGTTTTGTCCTGAAGCCTTCTGAACTGGGATGAAAAAATAAGTCGGTCGTAATCTCTCAAATACTCTCCACGAGTCTCGTCTGTATTTTGGAGGTTTCTAGAGCCGTATCTTTTGTTAGAAAAAAGTGTTTCCCAGTGCATAGTTTGAATTTTGACAAAGCTAAGGCAAAATATAGACCTACAGGAATTGAAAAAGGCTTATTTCTATTTTTCTAGCAGCTCTACCGTCACTAAATAGGCACAATGGTCTGATGCCACCGTATCTTGAATCACCTCAGAGCTTAATACCTTCCATCTGTTTTTCGGGTAAAACATAACATAATCAATTTTGACTTTGGGTTTATCTGAAGGATACGTGGGCTCTGGGTTCGCTTTGTCATAAGAAGAAAGCCAAAGTTTTTCTAAGGTATTTATAGCCATACTTCCAGGCACATCATTTAAATCGCCTGCCAAAATTGTCGGGTATGGATTAGAAGTGAAGTGCATGTTTATACTTTCTGTTTGAGCTAGCCTATCTTTTCCATCTTTCAAATGGTCTAAATGAGTTCCTATAAAAGATATGGTATCACCAGACGACAATACAGAAGTGACCTCTAGGGCTGCTCTGGGTTCGCTTCCAATACTGTGGGGCATAGAAACATTTCTGGTATTTAGAAAGGTGTATTTGGATAAAATCCCTTCGCCATACTCTCCTCCATCATATTTCATGGCTCTGCCAAAGAGGGGTGAAAGTTTGGTTCTAAAGCCGAGTTCCGTGACCAAATCATATTTTCTTGCTCTATTGGTTTTATAGTCTACTTCCTGTAAGGCTACAAAATCAGGATGAGTATCAGAAATTACCTTAGCAATATGATCTAAATCAAAATCTCCATTGGTGGTAGCACCATGAAGAATATTGAAAGTAAGTATTCTTATTACTCTTGAATTGTTGTCAGAAGATTGTGCCCAAGTATTTAGACTAAGAAAGAAGCAAAGTAGAATAGGAAACGTTTTCGGTTTCATACCTGAATAGGGTTTTGTTTAAAACGAAAATACATCTTATACTTAAGAAAGCCATTTACTATGAATGCTCAAAAAATATCGAATGACGTGTTGTTAGTCGTGATTTTGATCCGAAGTTAAGGCAGCTGAAACTGAATCAGTTCTTTTTCAATCAAACCATCTTCAAGCTTGGGTAAATTATAGGGAATAAACTTCACAAAACTATTTATGGCCTTCACAGCCAAAAGGTCTTTAGTGTCCGCTCTTGTTTGTATCGGCATGACCAGGTTCTTTCTCCAAAGTAAGTTGCCCGTTTGCCCATCAAAAAGTGAGGCCGTGAAAAGCATGTCTTTACCTAAGTCTTCTACTGTTCTTACTCCAGGCCTATCCACACTTTTGTCAGAATCATCAAAATACTGACAAAAAAATATGGCGTCTAGACCTAAGAGTTTTCC
This sequence comes from Arcticibacterium sp., assembly GCF_055134445.1. Classification (NCBI taxonomy): domain Bacteria; kingdom Pseudomonadati; phylum Bacteroidota; class Cytophagia; order Cytophagales; family Leadbetterellaceae; genus Arcticibacterium; species Arcticibacterium sp. The sequence continues at coordinate 65,058 of NZ_JBSRVI010000101.1, read as the reverse complement.
TAAACTCGCCTTATCCATGTCTTTCAAAGTAGGATATGTGATTTTGTTATCTTTTAAAATCTCATTCGTTTTTAAGAAACTTTGAACGACTAAATCAAGCTTGCCTTTATTGACTTTCTTTGCAAATGCAGTAAAGATTTTTTTCTGAAGAAATGGTCCAGATATTTCCATTTGTTCTTGCCATAAATCAAGTTCCCCTTTTTCTCGCATTTGCCAAGTAGAATAGGGTTCGTAAGGAAGAATGGCAATTTTTTCATGACCTGCTGTGGCCTGCTCAAAATCTTCGGTAATGTAAGGTGGGTTTTTAGCTACGCCACATCCCAAAAAAGCAGCGGTCACTATTGTATAGATTATGATTCTTAACATATTGTGTGTTTTTTTGGATAATTATTAAAAGCGGACTGTAACAGTTAGACTAAAATCATATGGTTTAGTCTGGTTTCAAAACGAAAATCTCAAGTAAGATATTGTTTTTTGACAATGCAGTCGCTACGCTAATATCATCCGTAATAAATGCGGAAGCAGAAAGCGTGAGAAGTATTCGCTATCCACGACACCAAGGAAAATAGAGCAATGGTTAGGAATAATTGCCCAGACTTCTATGGTTTATTTAAATTTAAAACTGGCCAAATAAGGTTCTATCATTTCTTCGTAGTATCTATATTTTTTTGCTTCTGCAGAGAATGTTACAATATAGACCTTGCTATTTTTGACGTGATAGTATTGTCTCCAAGTTTGGCGGAGGTTGTTTTTTACTCCCGTATAAGTAATTCTGTAGCTTCTTGAGTTGAGCTTAGTTTTTTCAAGGACTTTAAATTCACTCACCACTTTAGGTAAATAACCGATAGAAAAATTGGTATATTTTTCTGCCGTATAGCTGGCGGATGAAAGTTTATTGACGGTAAGATTGATGCTTTCTAAATAGATGTCATAACCACCAATGGTATCACCTTTAGAAACGGCGGTGCATTGCGTTTCTGTACAGCCTGTTTTTATCTCCCAAGTATCTGGTATTTCTATGCTGTAGGCGGGGTTGTCTATGAGTAAGAGAACTTTCGTTTCTAGGCTGTCTACTTTTTCTGACACAGTTTGAGCTGTACTGAGCAATGGAGAGAGGGTCAAAAATAATAGGAAAACGTATTTCATTTTTTGGAGTCTGTTAAAAATGCAAATTAGTCAGTTTATGCGAAAGATGAAGAAACAAGCGTAATTGATAACATTTGGTTTAAGACTCTTTGGCTAATTGATTTACTTAAAACAGGACTTAATTTGAATTAAGAAATCCTATTTAAGGGCGTCTTCCTCCATCTTCAATTTTGAAAACCCATTCTTTATTTTGAGCATTAAATCTTCCTTATTTATTGGTTTGCTGATATAATCGTCCATTCCAGCTTCTAGGCATATTTCTTTATCTCCTTGCATCGCATTTGCTGTCATAGCGATTATTATAGGCTGTTTTTTCGAGAGTTTTCTTATTTGCTGGGTAGCTTCTAAACCGTCCATTTCGGGCATTTGAATATCCATCAAAATCATATTGAAATCTCCTTGCTTAAACTTTTCTATGACTTGAACTCCATTCACAGCTATAGTTGGATGAAAGCCAAGTCCCTTTAAAACCTTAGTTATAACCATTTGATTTATTAAGTTATCTTCCGCCACGATGATGTTGGCGGGGTGTTTTTGGGCAAAATACTCATCTGTTTTCTTGTTTTCTGCTAGAATATCGGGCTTTTGAAGATTAACAGGAGTTTTGAGTTGAGTAAGAATTTCTTTAAAGAGCAGCTGTTGTTTTACAGGCTTGGTAAGGCTTGCTGAAATGAGGTCTGCATGGTTTTTATAGGATATGTCACCTAGAGAACTCAGCAAAATGATCGGTGTCTTCGAACCCCTTTTACGCACTTCATGAGCTAGCTCTAAACCATTCATTTCAGGCATTTCCATATCCGTTAAAATAATATCGAAACTTTCCGAATTTTCCATCAATTTTAGTGCTTCTGAAGCAGAGGATGCAAGGATCGGTTTGTATTCCCAGAAATTAAGTTGTGCTTCTAAGATTTTCCTATTTGTTTCATTATCATCTATTACCAAAATACGTTTTCCCCTTAAGGCATCTAGTCCGCCTGTTGCGATATAGGCGGGCTCAGATGCTTCACCCGGCATTGTTATAATGTTAAAATAGAAAGTAGTGCCAGTTCCTTCCTGACTTTCTATACCAATTTCTCCACCCATTAAATTGACCAATCGCTTACTGATAATTAAGCCTAAGCCAGTTCCTCCGTATTTTCTTGTTACCGAGGAGTCTACCTGTGAAAACGCTTGGAATAGTTTATCTCTTTTCTCATTAGGGATTCCAATCCCTGTATCGCGGACTTCAAAGGATAGGTTGATTTTATCAGGAATATGTCTTTCAGCCAGTTTTACTTTTAGGAAAATCTCGCCTTCATGGGTGAATTTAAGGGCATTTCCGATGAGATTTATTAGAACTTGTCTAAGCCTAGTTGGGTCTCCATAAATGTGTGTTGAAACCTTTGGGTCTATCTGATAAATGAGGTCTAAGTTCTTTTCAACTGCTTTTTTCGCAAACAGGTCAATCACTTCTTCAATACAAGTCCTGAGTTTAAAATCTCTGTCTTCAAGTTCCATTTTCCCAGACTCTATTTTTGAAAAGTCTAGAATATCGTTAATGACCGTTAGCAGGTTGTCGGCCGAAATGCCAATTGTTTCTGCGTAGCTTTTTTGTTCTTTGTTTAACTCTGTTTCCAATAAGAGATTACTCATTCCTATGACGCCATTCATTGGTGTCCGTATCTCATGGCTCATTGTAGCCAAAAAAACACTTTTGGCTTTGTTGGCAAGTTCAGCATCTATTCTAGCTTTTTCGGCTTCTTCACGAGCTGCAATTTCATGTTCGGTTGATATTTGAAGTTCGCTTGTGCGTTTTCTGATTTCCCTTTCTAGGGAAGCCTTTTTTCTTCTTATTGCTCTCGTTCTGTATCTATAGAGTGCAAAGATGCTTCCAAAGAAGGCCATTATGATTAATAGTCTAAACCACCAAGTTTTCCAAAATGGTGGCGTAATAGTGAGATATAGCTCTTTAGGATGTTCAGACCAATTACCGTCATTATTCAGACCATTTACTTGAAATATGTATTTGCCAGGGTCTAGATTAGTATAAGTAGCGGAATGTTCGTTTCCCACTTGCTGCCATTCTTGGTCAAAGCCGAGCATTCTATATTGATATTTTTTCTTTTTATCGGATACGAAGTTCAAAGAAGAAAAATCAAATGAAAAAACCTGGTCTTTATAAGAGAGTGTTATTTTATCAACGATTGAAATGTTTTTCTTTAAGGGTGAGATATCTTTCTCGTCCTTTGCTACGGCAATGTTTTTATTGAAAATCTTAAAACCTGTGATGAGCAATGGAGGTTCAAAGCTGACTTGCTTCACACTGTCAGGCCAGAAAGCGTTGATTCCATTATTTCCCCCGAAATACATTTTACCCATCTTGGTTTTACAAAAAGCTAATTCTTTAAATTGGCCTTTTTGAAGCCCATCAGCTTCAGAATAATTATGAAAGGTCCTCGTCGTTGGATTATATCTACTTATGCCTTTATTGGTGCTAATCCAGAGGTTTTCGTTATTGTCTTCTAATACTCCTTGAATGATATTTCCTTCTAAGCCATCTTCTTCTGAGAACTGAGTAAAAAGCTTTTCTTTTGGTTTGTATAAATCCAAACCATTCTTAGTGCTAATCCAAAGGTTACCATTCTTATCTTCAAAAACATTATCAACACTATTGCTACTGATACTGTTGTTGTTATCGTGGTGCATGAAATATGAAAAAGACTTATCCGCTTTTTTCATTCTATTCAGGCCGCCCCCATCTGTCCCAATCCAGATAAAACCTTTCGTGTCTTCTGTGATAGAAAGTATCTTATTATTATTTGTGCCTTTCTTTTCAGGAAGCGGGTCGGAGGGAAATTGTATAAAAGAATTGTTTGAAGGGTTGTAAAGATTAATGCCTCCGCCGTATGTACCAATCCAGATGTTTTTATCCACATCTTGATGCATGACCCAAATGTTATTGTTACTCAGAGATGTCTTGTTTAAAGGGTTGTTTTTATAATGCCGGAGTATTTTAGCGTCAGCATTAAAAACAGTAATTCCTTTTCCCCAAGTGCCAACCCATATTTCTCCGTTTTCCATTTCTAGGACGCTTAAAACGTGGTCACCAGCAATAGTCTTAATATCTTTATTGTTATGGGTGAAATGTCTGAAACTTCCATTTTTAGGATTCATTATATTTAGACCACCACCATCCGTCCCAATCCATATTTGGGCTTTCTTGTCCTCATAAATTGTAAGAATATTATCATTATTAAGGCTATTGACTTTGGATTTATGTCGATAATGGACAAACTTTTCAGCATCAATATTTACTTGATTTATACCAGAGTTGAAGGTGCCCACCCACATGTTTCCTTTTTGATCTTTCAATAAGGAGTGTACTGAATTACTACTCAGACTATAGGAGTCCAACTCATCATTTTGAAAAGTTTCAAAAGAATTTTCCCTTTGGTTGAAGATAGAGAGTCCCCCATTTTCGGTGCCAATCCATATATTTCCTTTCGGACCTTCCTCTAAGGCATATATGACATTACTACCTAAGCCTTTGGGTTTATTCTCATCATAAACATAATGTTGAATAGAATTGCTGGTTGTGTTGTATTTAAATAAACCATTACCATTAGTGCCTATCCATAATTGGTTTTTACTGTCTTCTAATATGGTTCTTACGCTTACTTTAGTGGTGGTATATTTGCTAAAATCAAAGGGGGCGAATGACTTTGTTTTATGGTTAAAAATATAAAGTCCATTCTGGCTTCCTACCCAAATTTGATTTTTGCTGTCCTCATATATCGCTTCTATAAAATTATCTTCTAGACCAGAGGTCATATTAGCAGTATAATGTGAAAAGGAATTGTCCTTTGGTGAATATACATCTACGCCCTTGCCGTCAGTCCCTATCCATACATTTCCTTTATGATCTTCGAATACGGTATTTAGGGAATTAGAGGAAACCGAATTGGTGTTCTTTGCTTCGTGCTTAAAGCTTGTAAAGTGATCCTTAGTGTTGTCATAAAGGTTTAAGCCCCCTCCGGTTGTGGTAATCCACAAGTTTCCGTTTTTACTTTGATGAATATCGGTGACTTGATTACTACTTATACTAGTTGGATCTTTGGACTTACTTTGATAAACTTTAAAGGAATATCCATCATATCTATTAAGACCATTTCTTGTTCCCAGCCAAAGAAAGCCTTGTTTATCTTGACAGATACTTCGTACATAACTATGTGAGAGTCCTTCTGAAATACCAAAATTCTCAAATTTAAGGTAATTTTTTTGGCATATACTTTTGTTGGGAATCAAAAACAACCCTAAAAGGGTAAAAAAGCAAACGCTGAAACTCAAATTAATGAATTTGGTATTAGCAGGTCTCATAGGGGTTTTATTATAGAGCTAAAAAATATACAATAAGCTCTGTATCAATATTCAGTCCAAAATGGCGTATTGTTGATTGTCAAGAGGTTTTGTAGCGTTGCAGGGTGTTGTGCTTATATGTTATAATAACGTTATGTGTATATGAGATTGCCTTTTGTAGTTATGATGATTGCTTTAATGAGTATAAGGAAGTAGCTCAACGCACGGTTAAAATATTTATCCACATAGAATAGGGCATCAGTATAAGAACAAAATCTCCTCTTTGAAATTGTTTATGAATCAATTAGTGGATGGCGATAAGATTGAAGGAAATGAATATATTTCCCTTCTTGGGAAGGTTTTATTGAAGATCAATTACTACCGGTACAGTGCCAACGCAATGGATTATTTAGAATTGTTTTGAGCATTTATTCGTGTGGATGCCATTGTATATTATTAAAGACGTTTATGACATACCTTAAGAAAATTAAGGGACGAGTCTTTTCAAAATAGTTTTTCAATATGCCGTAAAATAAAACTCACTGATTTGGGGTTTTAAACATCTGATTTTCAAGTATTTTTGGAATATATATCTTGAAATATGAAAAGAATACTATTTCTTCTAGGCTTAGTTTTCGTGTCAGCCTTAGTTACTGCCCAGTCAGTTCTCATTACGCCAGGTGCCCATAGCATAAATGATGACGGCACCAACCAAGACCAGTTAAATGTTTTTGGTAATGGCCTGTTAGTCGGTCCTAAAGTTAAATTTACCAAAGAAGACCCAGCTAGCAATGTGCGTACCATGAGTTGTGCTTCTATTGATATAAGTTCTGCCTTAGCAGGAATCCTAAGAGACCCAAGTGGTGATGCAGATTACATAGGCGGGTTGTCTTACAACTGTTCCTTTGGCTTAAATACATTTGACCCACTTTTTCAAGCCTATCATATAGATTTTGAATCGTTAGATACAGAAGCAGATGGAGATACGGTTTATGTTTTAGATTTTTATTCTTCTGAGGTTCTTGGAGCGTATTCTGGTAATGCCTTACCCTTAAGTTTAATTGTTAATAATAACTTGATAAGAATTAAATTCAAGACAGATAATGATGCTAATGTAGGAGCGGGGTTTGTTTTAAAATGGAAGGCAATTTTACGAGATGGTGTTTCATCGGCCGTTCAAAAATATATTGGACGGGGTCTTGTATATGATGTCGGGTCTGGTGCCTTATGGGCAGGTTTGCATAAGCTTTCAGATTTTAAAGCTAGAGGAACTTCTTCTACAGCTCTGGGTTATAATACAGCTGCCTCAGGTTCTAGTTCCACTGCTCTAGGTTATCGTACAGTTGCCTCAGGTAATTATTCCATAGCTCTGGGTTATGTTAACTCTGCCTCAGGTTCATATTCTGCAGCTCTGGGTTCTTCTACATCTGCTTCTGGTACTTCTTCTACAGCTCTTGGATCTTATACATCTGCTTCTGGTAATTTTTCTACAGCTATAGGATCTTCTACATCTGCCTCAGGTACTTCTTCTACAGCTATGGGCTATCGTACTAAAGCATCTGGTTCTTACAGCACGGCAATAGGAGTTATGGCAACTACTAATGGTTTTCAAGGGGCTTTGGTCTTAAGCGATTATGTTTCAGATTCAGGAGACTCCTTGAAAGCAGATGTGGAAAATAGGCTTTTGGCTCGCTTTGAAAATGGTTATACTTTTTTTACTGATAATAACCTAAGTAGTGTTATTAAATACGGCATAATGGCTCATAATAAAGCAAACTCATGGTCGTCTATATCTGACTCTACTAAGAAAGAAAACTTTATTGCTTCTAATGGGGAAAGAGTCCTAAAGAGCGTATCTCAGATGTTTATAGGCACCTGGAACTACAAAGGGGATGATAGCTCAAAAAACCGCCACTGGGGTGTGATGGCACAAGAATTCCATCATCATTTTGGTAAAGATGCCTATGGCACTATAGGAAACGACACCACCATAGCCACTGCAGATTTTGACGGGGTAAGTTTTGCCGCCATAAAAGCTTTGGAAGAAAGAACGAAGAAATTGCAAAGTGACTTAGCTAGTGAAATGAGGTTCTCGGCTTCGCTCGAACTGACAAACAGGAAGCAAGAAGAAACAATAGAGAAGCTACAAGAGCAACTGCAAAATCAAATTCAGAAAAATACGGCGTATGAATCAGAACTCTTATCCGTGCGAGCAGAGTCAATGTCAGTTCGAGCGGAGTCGAGAACAGTCCAAGCAGAGACCAAAGCATTAAAAAATGACTTTAAAGAGCTTAAAGAAATGTTATTGAAGACAGTGGCTGTGAAGGAAGATTGATTTAGAGTATAAGCTTTAGGTATTAAGAAGACTTTGGGTTTCGATACCCGAAGTCTTCTTTTTTTGCAAAAACGACAACGTTTCCGGCAACATTAAAAGCAAAAAAGCCACTGAAATTAATCAGCAGCTTTTTCTAGTTAACCCGGAAGGACTCGAACCCTCAATAAGGGCACCAAAAGCCCCTGTGTTACCATTACACCACGGGTCAATCGTGTAATTAGGCTGCAAAAATAAGGGCAATTTTCTTTCCTGTCAAGTCATTTGAGAGAAAGTTTTTAAATTATTTTCTGTCAAATATGAGCTGTTACCCCTAAGTTCCTTAATATTAGTTATTAACAACTATATTCCAGAAACCTCTACATCCGCAGCTATTTTGCTTACTAAGCCTTGAAGCACTTTTCCTGGCCCACACTCCACAAAGCTAGTCGCTCCGTCTGCTACCATATTTTGTACAGATTGTGTCCATCTTACAGGTGCTGTTAGTTGGGCAATGAGGTTGGCTTTAATCGTACTAATGTCTGTCGAAGGCTTGGCGGTTACGTTTTGGTAGATAGGGCAAGAGGGGCTGTTAAAAACGGTGTTTTCTATGGCTGCTGCCAACTCTTCTCTAGCTGGCTCCATTAATGGAGAATGGAATGCACCACCTACAGGTAAAACTAAGGCTCTTTTAGCTCCCGCTTCTTTCATTTTCTCACAAGCAATATCTATTCCTTTTACAGTACCAGAAATCACCAGTTGCCCTGGACAGTTGTAATTAGCAGCTACTACAGTTTCACCCGTTTCCTCCGTTATTTGTGCACAAATCTCTTCAACTTTATCATCTTCTAGTCTTAATACTGCTGCCATGGTAGAAGGTGTTATTTCGCATGCTTTTTGCATTGCTTCGGCTCTTTGAGATACCAACTTAAGGCCATCTTCAAAAGACAATACACCAGCCACGACCAAGGATGAAAACTCTCCTAAGGAATGACCTGCTACCATGTCAGCCTTAATCTCATCTGCACAGAGTGCTTTTATAACCGAGTGAAGATAAACTGCAGGCTGGGTTACATTGGTCTTCTGCAAGTCTTCTGCGGAGCCTTCAAACATAATTTTGGTGATTTCAAAACCTAATATTTCATTGGCTTTGTCAAAAAGTTCTTTGGCCTTGGTAGACTCTTCATAAAGCTCTTTGCCCATTCCACTAAATTGAGCTCCTTGACCTGGAAATACGTATGCTGTCATAATTTTAATGATTCAATTAATGATATATAGAAACCAACCTTAGGTCAAAATCTATATTAGTTTAAAACTTGATTTAAAAATATTTTTGCTCCTTCTGTCGGGTTTGCAGTGTCAATGGCCCTAACGAAAGCACTTCCTATAATGGCACCGTTGGCGTATTGACTGGCTTCATTAAAGGTCTCCTTGTCTTTTATTCCGAAACCTATCAATCTCGGAATTTTTAAATTCATTTTGTTAACTCTGTCGAAATAGCCTTTCATTTCTTCTGTAATACCAGCGGTAGAACCTGTGGTAGAGGCAGAAGAAACCATATAAACGAATCCAGAAGAATACTCATCTATCTCTCTAATTCTGTCTTCCGAGGTTTGCGGTGTAATTAAAAAGATATTTATCAATCCATGCTTATCAAAAAGCTCTTTAAAATCTTGAAGATACTCTGCCATTGGTAAGTTGGGAAGAATTAGACCATCTACACCCACTTCTTCACATTTCTGACAAAATTCTGCTATGCCGAACTGGAAAACTGGATTAATGTCTCCCATTAAAATAATTGGAAGATTTATCTGCTCTCGCATACCTTTCAATTGCTCAAAAAGCAAAGCCACAGACATGCCATTTTGGAGAGACCTTAAATTGGCCTTTTGAATAGTTTCTCCATCTACTACGGGGTCAGAAAAAGGCATACCTATTTCCACTAAACTAGCTCCACCTTCTTGTGCCGCCTCTAACAAAGGCACGGTGTCGTTAAGATTAGGAAAACCAGCCGTAAAGTAGATGTTCAAAACATCATTTGGCTTATCAATAAATAGCTGTTCTAATCGATTCATTTATTACGTAAAATACTACAATCACAAATTCATTATTACAGTTAACTGAGACTCATTAGTTGACTGAGGCTCTCTAAGTCAACCTTATTTATTCCAATAATCCATCACCATAACTTTATCTAGAACAGGGCCTAAACCCTCTCCAAATGCTTTGTGAGCAGGATGTGGCAAATAAACTGCTCTACCTTCTTCAGAATCAAAAGTCAGTGTAAAAATATGGGTATACTCCTGATTCAAACCTTCTGGGCTGTTATTAACACCCCACTCAAAACCTTTGATTTCTGGAATTTCGTTTGGTAGATTTTCAAAAGAAGTCACCACAGCGTCTACGGCCTCCTTGGTGGCGTCATCTTTAAATTTAAACATGACTACGTGTCTTAATTTCGCTGTTTCTTCCATTGTTACTGTTTCTTTGACTTCTTCTTCTTTTGTTTCCGTTTGTGGTTGGCAAGCCATTCCTAATACGGCGATAGATAATACTAAAAGTGTTTTTTTCATTGCTAAAGGTTTGTATTTGGCCTAGGCCAAAAGGGTTGATTATAAATGCTTCATGTAAGTACTTAAGTCTTTGTCTCCTCTTCCAGATAAACTTACCACTACGGTTTCGTTTTTCTGTGCTCCTAATTTGCCTAAAACGGCTAGGGCATGAGAAGATTCTATGGCGGGTATAATGCCTTCTAGTTTTGTTAACTCAAAACCAGCTGCTAAAGCTTCGTCATCTGTGGCATCATAAAATTTAGCTCTGCCAGATTCCCAAAGATGAGCATGCATTGGTCCTATACCCGGATAATCCAGTCCTGCAGAAATGGAATGCGGCTCTATCACTTGTCCGTCGGCGGTCTGCATCAAAAGGCTTTTGCTGCCATGTAAAACACCTTTTTTCCCAAGGAAAGTGGTAGCGGCAGATTTGTCGGTCGTAATACCGTGTCCGGCGGCTTCTGCTGCTATAATCTTAACGGAAGGCTCATCCAGATAATGGAAATAGGTTCCGGCTGCATTAGACCCTCCGCCTACACAAGCGACCACATAATCAGGGTTTGCATTTCCAGTATGTTCCAAAAGTTGCTTTTTGATTTCTTCCGAAATAACGGACTGAAATCTAGCGACCATATCAGGGTAAGGGTGAGGCCCTACTACCGAGCCTATAATATAATGGGTGTCGGTCGGATTATTAATCCAATGCCTCATGGCTTCGTTGGTCGCATCTTTTAAAGTTCTTGAACCACTTTTGGCGGGTCTCACTTCGGCTCCTAACATTTTCATTCTGGCTACATTGGGTGCCTGTCTTTCAATGTCCACTTCCCCCATGTAAACAATGCACTCTATGCCCTTTAAGGCACATACGGTGGCCGTGGCTACGCCATGCTGTCCAGCACCGGTTTCTGCTACAATCTTATTTTTGCCTAATCTTTGGGCTAATAAAATCTGGCCAATGGTGTTATTGACTTTGTGAGCTCCCGTATGACACAAATCTTCTCTCTTGAGGTAAATATTGGTTTGATATTTCTCAGAAAGTCTGTTGGCGAAATAAAGTGGGGTAGGGCGTCCTACATAGTTTTTTAACAAGTCGTTAAACTCTTCTTGAAACTCATCTTTGTAGATGATGTCTAAATAGTTTTGGCGAAGCTCCTCCACATTGGGATAAAGCATTTCTGGAATCCATGCTCCACCAAAATTCCCGTAATATCCTCTCTCATTAACAGCAAAAGCTGAATTTTCTATTTGCAGCATGTAATTATTAATCAAATTCTAATGGTAAAAATAGCTAATTGGCTTTTAAAAACGATGTCATTTAGTTTTAAATGCGTCCAGCACCAGTTTGAGCTCTTTTAGTTTTTCTATATCTTTTTTAGCCGGTTCTGTTTCAAACTTGCTATTCACATCGATTCCCATGAAAGAGGGATTCTCAATGTATTGTAATTGGTCAATGTTACTAAGATCTATTCCTCCCGCTAAGAAAAAAGGTGTTTCTAAGGTATACTTTTTCAACAAATTCCAATCGAAAGAAATGCCATGACCACCATGTCCTCCTGACGCTTTGGTGTCAAAAAGAAAATAATCCGAAACTTTCTGAAAGCTTTCAACCGTCTCAAAATCGAAATTTTCATCAACTGAGAAGGCCTTCATTACAGGAATTTTAAGGCTACGGAGTTTCTGGCAATAAGAAACCGTTTCTTTTCCGTGAAGCTGCACTAAATCTAGCTGGTATCTTCTTACTTTATCGACAACAAATTCCTCTGGGGCATCTACAAAAACACCTACTTTTTTAGTGTCTTTAGGGAAGTTGTTGAATCCTGCTGTAAGGTCGTAATCTCCAACGTTTCTTGGAGATTTTTCAAAGAAAATAAAACCCATAAAGTCTGGTTTAAGAGTTAAAACATCTTGAATGTTTTGACCCTCTCTCATGCCACATACTTTGAGCTTTAAATTCATTATTGTTTTTCTAATTCTAGAATAAATGTCTTCAATGCGTTTCCTGGGTCTTCGGCTTTCATGAAATTTTCTCCAATTAAAAAACCCTGAAACCCTACTGCTTGAAGTTCCTTTATGGTGGCAGTTTCACTAATACAACTCTCAGATATCTTAACCATTTCTTTTGGAATAAGGTTTATAAGATTTAGGGAGGCATTCACATTGCTTTCACTGAAGTTCTTGAGATTTCTGTTATTCACACCTATCACATCTATATGTTCTAACGGACTTCTCGCCAACTCTTCTTCATTATGGATTTCTAATAAAACCTCTAAACCAATCTCATGAGCCATTGAACTGAGTTCCATGATCTCTTTAGGACTTAAACAGGCCGCAATAAGTAGAATCACGTCTGCTCCCCATGCTTTAGCTTCAAAAAGTTGATAACTGTCCACCATGAAATCCTTTCTAAGAAGCGGAGTGTTTGGATTAGCCTTTCTTGCTTCAAGAAGATCTTCTTTAGAGCCCCCAAAAAAACTGTTGTCTGTTAAGATACTCATTCCAGCTGCTCCACCGGAAGCATATCCTTGGGTAATTTCCGTGATATTGGCGTCGTTCTTGATAAAACCCTTAGAAGGAGACTTTCTTTTAAATTCTGCAATGATTCCTGAAGAGCCTTTTCGGCTCAAAGAGTCCTTTAATGACAGACCCACACGGTCAAAGTGTTTGTAAGTCTTTAAATTCTCAATAGGGATGCTTTCTTTAGCAAGGGCTATTTCAGCCCTTTTCTTTTCTACGATGGTATCCAGAATTGTCATTCTCTTTTATCAGATGCTTTGGGTTTGCAAAAATGAGGCTTTTACGTCGATTTAGCTAAAATAAGAAACTGAATTTCGTGGCCTAGAATGTATGGTTTACGAAGTCTAAAATCTTGCCTAAGCGTGTATTTTGGATGTTATGATGGAGATAAGGTCTTAGGTCATAAGAAATGTTTTTATAAATGTTTGCAACGGAAATTCCTTTGGAACAGTCTATTACATTGTGTTTATGTAGATGTTTTTTTATCTTTAAACTTTGGCGTTATTATTGTAATTATATGGATATGAATAAATTTCCTAATAGAATGAAAATTGAAAAGAAGGTACTTTTAATGCTTGGTTTGCTGTCTTTAGGCATCACAGGGTGTAATTCAGATGGTGGTCAGTCGGATGCTTTAAGTTCATCTGAAACTGCAGCAACTCCTATTACATCTACTCCGATGACAGTTGCTGAGCCTGTGGCAGTTTCTAATACAGATAATATATCTTCCGGTGCAGAAATTCATCCTCCTACCAAATTGGGTCAGTTGATGAACTTGAATGCCCCTAAAAACTTTAGTGGTTCAACTTCTGGTCTGAACCCGGCTCACGGAATGCCTGGACATGATTGTGCTGTGTCAGTGGGTGCTCCTTTGCCTAAAGCTGCTGTTACGGTAAGCCAGCCTGTGGCAGCAACACCTGCTTTAAGTGCACCAGTAGCCGCTACACCAAATTTGAATGCCAATCTTAAAAACATCAATCCTGCTCATGGTCAGCCAGGGCATGATTGTGCCGTTGCAGTAGGTGATCCTTTGCCAGCGGCAGGGTCTTCTCAAGCTGCTGTTCCTAGTTTAGCAGCACCAACAGCAGCAACGCCTAATTTTGGTGTACCCAATGGAGGGAAATTAAACCCTGCACATGGTCAACCAGGTCATGATTGTGCAGTAGCAGTAGGTGCTCCGTTGCCAGGTTAATAGCAAATATATTTTCGAGAATTAATAGACTTTTAGAAACCTTCTTCAGCAATGGAGAAGGTTTCTTGTTTTTCTTAATCTTACTTTTAATCTGGGTCAGATACTACTTCTCTATCAAAGGCTAATGTTTGATGATGCGTAATTATAGCTGCGACATTTTAAACTTACCCACAAAAAAACCTTCCCAATTTCTTGAGAAGGTTTTAATAAAGACTTGCTAAAAGCTATTATCTCATTCTGAAGTGAGAGAATGCTTTGTTTGCGTCTGCCATTCTGTGCGTGTCGTCTTTTTTCTTAACGGCTGCACCTTCACCTTTAGCTGCTGCGATAATCTCGCCAGCTAAACGCTCTGTAATGGTTTTTTCTCCACGCTTACGAGCATAGCTAATAAGCCATTTCATGCCTAAAGACTGACGTCTTTCAACACGAACCTCGATAGGCACCTGAAAAGTAGCACCACCTACACGACGGCTTTTTACTTCTACAGATGGAGAAACATTGTTTAATGCTTTTTTCCATGCTTCAAGACCATTTTCCTCGGTTCTTTTTTCAACCAATTCTAATGCTCCGTAAAAAATGCTATAGGCTAAGCTTTTTTTACCTTGAATCATCAAATTATTTACAAATTTGGTAACGTTAGTGTCCCTGAATTTTGGGTCAGGCAATACGTAACGTTTTGGCGGTTTTCTTTTTCTCATTTCTTTGTTTTTTTAATGAGGTTTCGTTTAAATAAACTAATTCACATTACTCATTGTGAGTAACATTACTTCCCTGTTTTATATATATGGTATTGCTACCCTAATTTAAAAACAATGGGGACTACTTTTTGGCTGCTTTAGGTCTCTTAGCACCATACTTAGAACGACCTTGCATTCTGCTCGCTACACCTGCGGTATCCAATGCTCCACGAACGATGTGATAACGTACACCAGGAAGATCTTTGATTCTACCACCTCTTATCAATACGATAGAGTGCTCTTGTAGATTATGACCTTCACCCGGGATGTAAGCGTTCACTTCTTTCTGGTTTGTAAGTCTCACACGAGCTACTTTTCTAAGAGCCGAATTTGGTTTCTTAGGAGTAGTAGTGTAAACACGAGTACAAACGCCACGACGCTGTGGGCAAGAATCCAATGCAGGAGATTTTGACTTATGCTGAAGCTGCTCTCTTCCTTTTCTTACTAACTGTTGTATAGTAGGCATTGTAAAAATTAAAAATGTTAAAAAAAATATGTTCTCCCCTGAAAAAGGGAGTGCAAAGGTAATGAAATTATTTTACCAAAAGATAAGTAGAAGAAAAATAGTTGATAAGCTTGTTTAGAATTTAAATTCCCTATATTATATAGGTGTAAATTTCCTTACAATAAACAAGCTTTATCAAGACAGACTTAGGTTTCTAGGCTTCGCCCATTGGGCCGCCAAAGTTCATAGGAAACGGGGCGGCATCATTGTTTTCTCTGATAGCACCAAAATTATCTTCGTATTTGCTGATGTTGTCCTGAAGTGCCGCTAGTAATCTTTGAGCGTGCTCAGGCGTCAGAATTATTCTTGATTTTACCTTGGCCTTTGGTACTCCTGGCATCAATCTTATGAAATCTATCACAAATTCAGAGTTGGAATGGGCTATCATCGCTAAGTTGGCGTATACGCCTTCGGCCATTTCTTCGGATAGTTCGATATTGATTTGTGGATCTTCGGTCTTGGTGTTTTTTGCCATGATTGTCTCTTTTTACTTTGAGCTGTCAAACTTAAATAATTGTTTCTGATTTGTGACTTTTTGAAATTGAAATCTTATTCAATGGTGCTTAAAATCTATAATATTACTTCTTTACACACTTATACTATCAAAGATAGTTTATTTCTTAGAAAAAAGTATGTACTTTTGCACCCCGAAAACAGAAAGGTAACTTTAGGATCTTTATAAGTCCTGATTCTGTTGATAGGCAACGATTTAGGTCTAAAAATAAGTAAATATTTAATAATGGCTCGCGATTTAAAATACACAAGAAACATTGGTATTGCCGCTCATATTGATGCTGGTAAAACTACCACTACCGAACGTATCCTTTATTATGGGGGTGTTAGTCACAAGATAGGAGAAGTACATGATGGTGCTGCTACTATGGACTGGATGGAGCAGGAGCAAGAAAGAGGTATTACCATTACTTCTGCTGCTACTACGCTAGACTGGAAATATAAAGGTCACAGCTATCACATGAATATCATTGATACTCCTGGTCACGTGGATTTCACAGTGGAGGTTAATAGATCTTTACGTGTACTTGATGGTTTAGTATTCTTATTTTCTGCAGTAGATGGTGTAGAGCCACAATCTGAAACAAACTGGCGTCTTGCAAATAACTATAACGTAGCACGTTTAGGTTTTGTAAACAAAATGGATCGTCAGGGTTCAGACTTTTTAAATGTTTGTGCTCAAGTAAAAGAAATGTTAGGTAGCAACGCCGTGCCTCTTCAATTGCCAATTGGTAATGAGGAGAACTTTATTGGTGTTGTTGACTTAGTTTATAACAGAGGTGTCGTTTGGAACGAAGAGGATAAAGGAATGACTTTCACAGAAGTTCCTATTCCTGCGGATATGGTGGAAGAGGTAGCTCAGTGGAGAGAAAATCTATTGGAGTCTGTGGCTTCTGTAGATGAGTCTTTAATGGAGAAATACTTTGAAGATCCAGAGTCTATTTCTGCCGAAGAAATTATTAAAGCTCTTAGAACTGCTACGATCAATTTGGATATCGTACCAATGCTTTGCGGAACTGCCTTTAAAAACAAAGGGGTTCAGACAATGCTTGACTACGTAATGGAATTACTGCCTTCTCCGTTGGATAGAGATGGTATTAGAGGTACTGACCCAGATACAGGTGATGTTATTATCCGTCAACCTGATGTTAAAGAGCCGTTTGCTGCATTGGCATTTAAAATTGCAACTGATCCATTCGTAGGTCGTTTATGCTTTATCCGTTCTTATTCTGGTGCGTTGCCATCTGGTTCTTACGTGTTAAATAACCGTTCTGGTAACAAAGAGCGTATTTCTCGTATTTTCCAAATGCATGCTAATAAGCAAAATCAGATTGATGTATTAGAAGCTGGTGATATAGCTGCGGTAGTAGGGTTTAAAGATATCAAAACAGGAGATACTCTTTCTGATGAGAAATTTCCTATTGTTTTGGAATCTATGGATTTTCCAGATCCAGTTATTGGATATGCTATTGAGCCTAAGAAAACAGCTGATCAAGATAAATTCAGTAATGCCATTACTAAATTAGTAGAGGAAGATCCAACACTTCAAGTGGAAACTGATGAGGAAACTGGTCAGACTATCATGAGAGGTATGGGTGAGCTTCACTTAGATATTATCATTGACAGAATGCGTCGTGAATTTAAAGTGGAGATTAACCAAGGTGCACCACAGGTAGCTTATAAAGAAACACTTACCCAGACTCATGACGGAAGAGAGGTTTATAAAAAGCAATCAGGTGGTCGTGGTAAATTTGCCGATATCGTATTCGAAATCGGACCCCGCGATGAGCCGGAAGAAGGAAAAGAAAAAGAAACTGGTTTACAGTTTGTAAATAATATTGTAGGTGGTACTATTCCTCGTGAATTTATTCCATCTATTGAGAAAGGTTTTAGAGAAGCAATGAAAAATGGTCCTTTAGCTGGTTTCCCTGTGGATTCTATGAAGGTTCGTCTGTATCATGGTTCTTTCCATGATGTGGATTCAGATTCTTTCTCTTTTGAGATGGCTGCTAGATTGGCATTCCGTAACGCTGGTAAATTAGCTGGTGCTAAATTATTGGAGCCTATCATGGCAGTAGAAATATTAACTCCTGATGAGTATACAGGACCTATTACTGGTGACATGAACCGTCGTCGTGGTGTAATGAAGGGAATGGATACAAAGCAAGGTTCTCAGGTGATAAAGGCTTCTGTGCCATTATCTGAGTTGTTCGGTTATGTTACCGACTTAAGAACTATTTCTTCAGGTCGTGCCACTGCCAACCTTACTTTTTCACATTATGATATCGTTCCTCAGAGTATTGCTGAAGAAGTTATCAAGAAAGAAAAAGGAGAATAATAATCTCAAATTCGTATTAGGAAAAGGGCAGCCATCGGCTGCCCTTTTTGTTTGAAGTGGTCTACAAATTTACTTATCCAGCATAGTTTGGAAATAAAAAAAAGACTCCTAAATAAGTGTTTATCTAGGAGCCCGAAATGAGGAAAAGGATTTTATATTTTATTAATCAATCTATTTTCTTCTGGAATATCATCTACATCTACTAGCTCTAGTCCAAATCTCAAATACGCGGGAGTGTTTTCAATATCTTCTTTTGTATTTTCATTTTTAGAAAAGGAAGTTACAGTTTCTCTTAATTTTTCTTCTCCCTCAAACAGACCAACTTGATTGTCTGGAATGGTTTTTATTTTCTTTTTAATTGATTTTGAACTAGCAAGACCTGGCATACCGAACGTAGAAAAAGGACTGTCCTCGTCCATTTCGGTATCATTTTCTGTTTCTTTCTTTTGCTCAGACAGGCTCGTGCCAAAATCTGTAATTCCAGCTGCTACGATGGTTACTCTAATACGATCTTCTAAAGATCTATCAATAGAATAACCATGTTTTACAATCTTTGCCTTGGTCTTTATTTCATTTTCAATGAAACGCATGATCATGGCTTGATCACTCATCTTAATTTTGTATTCTGGTTTTTCATCAGAGTAACATATGGACACCAACAATCTTTTGGATCCTTTAATGTTATTGCTATGTAATAATGGGGACTTTAAGGCCTCTTCTACGGCTATTTTAGCCCTATCTACACCAGAAGCTTCAGCAGAGCCCATAACGGCCTGTCCGGCGTTTTTAAGAACTGTTTTTACGTCAGCATAGTCTAAGTTAATGATACCTGGTCTAGTGATAAGCTCTGCAATACTTTTAACACCATTAGCAAGGATTCCGTCAGCTCTTTCAAAGGCTTCTTGAATGTCCATATCATGAAAAAGATTTTCTAATCTATCATTTTTCACAATCAGCACAGTGTCACAGTAGGTTTTCATTTTTTCTATACCTTCCAGAGCCTGCTCTATCTTCTCTGTTCCTTCCCAGCTGAATGGATCGGTAACCACGCCTACGGTAAGCATGTTTCTTTCCTGAGCTATTCGGGCTATCACTGGAGCGGCACCTGTGCCTGTTCCTCCACCCATACCAGCAGTGATGAAGACCATTTCTGTGGGCTCATTAAAAAGCTGATTAATAGAGTCTTCACTTTCAAGGGCGGCTTCTTCACCTACTCTTGGAATTGCACCCGCACCAAGACCTTTTGTTAATTGAGCCCCAAGCTGTAATCTAGTGATCTCACTTGGTAGGTTCTTAAGAACTTGTAAATCCGTATTGGCTGCAATAATATTGACATCTTTAATGCCCATCTTGTGAAGCGTTTTTACGGCATTGCCACCCGCACCACCTACACCTATTACCGTGATAATGTTAGGCATGTCAGATTGGAAATCTAGTCCATAGTCTTGAGGGTATAACATAATTTCTAAATTTTAAATGAAAGCACTAATTGTAGGCTTGTCTAAGTTCAGGATCTTCCAGTCTTTCCAGAAAAGAAGAAATTGGATTATTTTTAAAAAATGAGATAGGGATTTTCCTTTTCTCTTTCATAACATTACTCATAGGCAGTCTTTCGTCTACCGATTTCAGGGTAGAAAGCATAAGTCCTACGGCTGTGCTGTATTTCGGATGAGAAAGCTCAAAGAAAGCATTATTGTCAATATTTCTAGTGGAATCTGCCACACGAACAATTAACGGTGAGAATGATTTTTCAAATATTCTTTTTACCAATTCTAATCTGGCAACGGCTCCTGAAACCATAACACCGTTTCCAAGAACTCTGGCGTAATCACTTTCAATTACGTTTGACGCTATTAAGGCTACTATTTCTTTTAATCTGCTCTCAATTACTATTGCAACAGACTTTAATAGTAATTGTTTGGTTGGTAGTCCGTCTTTACCTTCAAGCTCCAAAACTTCATTTATTTCAATCTCATTGCTGCTTTTCTCGCAACTGGAACGCAACACTTCTTCCGCTTGCTTCTCGGTGATGTTAAAGGCTTGAATAAGGTCTTTTAGGATAGCTGATGAGCCAATACCTAAAACACTAGTATGTCTTAGTCCAAAGTCTTTAAAAACCGTAATTTCTGTTAGTTGTGAGCCGAAATTTATAAGTAAAATACCATTTTGTTTGTCTTCAACAGAAAGTACAGCAATGGCATCTGCTATAGGGCCGTAAATAATCTGCTCTACCGTCACAGGATTACCGGATTTCTTAGTTTCTATGAAATCATAATTAAGGTTACTTACGGTGTCGTAAAAGTTCTCAAGCTTTTCTTTTGGGCTGGTAACAAAATTAAAATTACAAGTGAGTTTATTTCCAGTGGCACCTTCAGGATATTTATTGATTTTATCGCCATCGATGTAAAAATCTGTTGGTAGCGGATGAAGGCACTCTATCTTATTCTTTTTCCTGAAGTTTTCTTTGGCTGTTCTTACAATCTGATCTAATGTATTATCATTTACCGTGAATTTGTTTCCAGAGTTTGTGTACTCTTCTCTTGCGTTTTTGACACTGATAAACTCATTGGAGTAATTACAGTTGACAGAGCCAATATCTAAGCTCGATTTATTGGCAAGTTTTTGTAAAACGCGACTAGCGGTTTGGTCAAAGTTTTGACGATTTTTGGAAAAGCCTTTCGACATAGATTCGTAATCTGGGTCATACTTTTCTTCGGCGTAATGTAGGATTGTGATGTTTCCGTGAGCGTCTTTTTTTCCTGCTACTGCACACATTTTGGAATTACCCATGTCTAACCCCACAGAGTACATTGTTTCTTTTTTCTCTTTCATTTTTCTCGATTATTAGGATTCACATTTTTATTCGCACACAAGTTGGTTGGCATACTGTACTTTTACTTTGGAAAACTTATCCCAGCCCTTGACAGTCATAATTTGTTTATAAAATATCTTCAGTTTACTAAGTTTCTGGTCAATGTTCTCTGCCTTTCCAAATTCTATAATTTGATTCCCTAAGACAGGAACAAACTTTATTTCTCCATTTCTGCTTACATCCACTTGTGCGATTTGTGCATTCCAAAATGAGTCGTCTTTAATGATGCGAATCAGTTCCATGAGTTCCTGATCTTTTTCCTTATTTAAATCTAACGAAGTTTTTCGGTTAAAGTAACTACCTGATAATAATAATACTCTGGCAGAAAAATGCTTTGAGAGGGGGAAGAAGTAACCATCTTCATTCAAATATTGGTCGTTTTGAGAAACCGATGAAATGATTCTGGCGTAAGGGATAAAAGGTTTCACTTTTATATGAAGCATACCTTTCAAATCACCAAAAGCTTCGCAGAATTCAATTTGTTCAATTTCCTGAATTCGCTCTTCCAGTAATGCAAGGTCAATGTCGGAAAGTAATTTTCCTTCTAAGGGCTCTCGACCATTTCTTGTGACATATTTTTTTATATCTTCCTTAGAGATATAAAACTGGTCATTATTATCCACAAGGGTTACATCTATTCCCTGACAACGCTGTATTTTGGTTTTCTCGTCTACAAACGCTATGAGTGACAGCATGACAGCTAGTCCGACGAATGCAAAACCATATTCTTTAATTTTGGTAAGATTTAGCTTCATATTAAAGTTCGTTTAAGAAGTTATTTGGTTCAGTCAGTAATTTAAATCTGTCGGAAGGTTTAGGTTCTAAATCCGAGTTACAGTAAGTTTTCAGAAGCTTTACGTCCGAATTCCACTTGCTCCCATCCCAAAACTCTAATCCTTTATGATCTCTAATTTTATAGAGAGCCGCTGGCTTGTAAGCCGTCCCCAAATAAACATGTTTTAGCTTATTTTCTTGTGCCCAATTTATGGTACGCCACATCATCCATTTGCCTAAAGAGTGACTCTTCATATAATCCGTGTCAAAAAAAGCAAACCAATAATGTAACATGTTATCTGTAAGGCTAATCAATATATAGCCTAGATCTTTTTCTGCGTTTTTAAATTTCAATATATGCGTGCCAATGCTGCTATTAAGAATGTATTGCCATCGTTCTAAAGTCATATTGCTTTCGCCAATTCTCTCAGAGATATATGCTTCGCAAAGTTTTTTAAATGCGGGCTCATTGAGATCGAAATCTGATTTTTTTATCACTTCTAGTTCAACAGCTAAAGGCTCTATTTGACGACATACTCTTCTGTTTTCAGAAGTGTCAGAAAAATTTTCAAGGTTAACTCTTAGACTTCTGGCCAAGTAGAAAGTCTCGCCTTCAAGATCAATATTTCCTGTATAAGGCAAAAATCCTTTATCATAAATAGGGGAAACGTCTTCTTGTCCTTCTCTTAACGCATATATGGCGTAGGAGAAAGTGTAACTACCGTAATCCACATTACTTTCTGAATAAAAAATCTTCATGCTTCTATTATCTTTTGTACTTCGTCTACTATTTCTTTAGCTGCATTTGGTTTAGCAAAGGCGGCGATATTATTTATTAATGCTGTCTGCAGGTCACTATCATTGACAAGTGCGAGACATCTTTTTATCAAGGATTTTTCCACCTCGCTGTCTTTTACAATAAGGGCAGCTCCCAGATTTACAAGGCTCATCGCATTTTTGGTTTGATGATCTTCCGCAGCATTTGGAAAAGGAACAAGTATGGAAGGTTTCGCCGTTAGGCATAGTTCGGAAACAGAAAGAGCACCTGCTCTAGAAATGACCACATCTGCGGCTTTATAAGCCTTGTCCATTTCATAAATGAAATCAGAAACATAGGTGCTCGATTCAGCTTTTTTATGCTCAATCTTGGCGGAAAAACTTTTTCCTGTTTGCCAGATTACTTGCAGGTTTTCATCCAGGAGTTTAGAGATTCCATTTTGAATGGCATTGTTAATACTTCTAGCTCCTTGGCTGCCACCAATGATAAGAATCGTTTTCTTGTCTTTTTTAAGATTGAAGTGGGCCAGAGCGTCTTCTTTAGAAACATTGCTTTTGTATATGTCGTTTCTTACGGGATTGCCCGTAAAAGTGATTTTATCTGCAGGGAAAAATGCCTCCATATTTGGGTAAGCCACACATATCCTCTCTGCCTTTTTGGATAGAAATTTATTGGTAATTCCGGCATAAGAGTTTTGCTCTTGTAAAAAAGTCTTAACCTTTAGAAAGTTTGCCATAAGAAGGGTAGGCCCACTGGCATAACCTCCTACGCCAATTGCTATGTCGGGTTGGAAATCTTTAACCGTTCTTCTAGCTAGTTTAAGGCTTTTTAGGAGTTTTAAAGGAAAACCTAGGTTGGCAATGATGCTGGAACGGTTAATTCCAGCAATGGGTAGCCCTATGATTTTATAACCTGATTTGGGTACTTTTTCCATTTCCATTTTACCCTCTGCACCTACAAAAAGTATCTCAGCATTAGGAAATCTAGCCTTAATTTCGTTTGCAATTGCCACAGCTGGGTAAATGTGCCCGCCTGTGCCTCCTCCGCTGATAATTATTTTGTAAGGTTTACTCATCTTAATTTGTTAGCTGCTTTACTCTCATGATTTTTTGAAACACTCAAGACAATTCCTAATGCTATGGAAGTAAACAATATGGAAGTACCTCCCTTACTTATTAAAGGTAAAGTTTGACCTGTTACGGGACCTAAACCCACATTTATAAACATGTGCGTTAGGGCCTGAAAAACGATACTTAATGTCAGACCAATACTCAAAAGACCACCAAAGGCATGTGTCGTATTTTCAATGTTTTTAAAGCCTCGTGCTAAGAGCCAGAGATAAAGACATAAAATAAACATACCTCCAATAAGCCCATATTCTTCAATGATAATGGCATAAATAAAGTCGGAATAAGATTCTGCCATACCATGTTTAATGGCACTTTTCCCAGGCCCCACACCTAAAATCCCGCCTCTGGCTACTGCTGCTAATGCTTGGTCTTGCTGTATGCTGTTACTGCCTACCAATCCACCAATCATGTTGTTGCGGTCCAAGTCGGTTCCGATAAATGCTTCAACCCTGTCAATTACAGTTTGTGTTCTACCAAAGTCTTTGCCGAAAACGGCTTTAGATAAAAGCCCCGCAGAAAAGGCAAAAACGAGTCCTAAAAAAACTGATCCTGTAAGCCTGAAAATGTATTTACGAGGTACCCGACCAATGATCATAATCATAAGGCAGGTTATTCCAAGAATAACAGAGGTAGAGAAACTGGATATCGCCAATAAAGCACAAAGAACCCCACACCAAATAATAATCGGCCAAAGGTCTTTGACATTATTTAGCGTATTCTGTTTTCTGGCCAGCATGGCAGAAAGGTTGGTTATTAACACTAGACGTACCAAATCTGAAGTTTGGAATGTCCAGCCAAAAAGTGAAATCCATCTTTTAGCTCCACCCACTTCTTTTCCCGAAGAGAGTGTGTAAATAAGAATTAAGGGTGTGAGCCAAAGTAAAATTTTAGCCAATGGGGCTAGGTTAATGAAGTCGAATCTATGAACAAAGTAGGTGATGAAAAAACCAAATGCAACTAGAAATGTATGCTTTAAAAGTATCATTTCTGTGGTACCCGATGTTCTATATGCCAAAGCAGAAATAGAACTGTATACTGCAGCAATTCCGAAAAAAGACAAGAATATAATGATAACCCATATCTGCATGTCTCCTTGCAGATGGTCCTTAAGTTTGAACCTATTCATAGCACGTATTATTAAGAAAGCTTTGTATTGATCTAATTATCAGTGGATAATTAAATAACTGTTATTCAAAATTACATTTTCTAAGGTGGGTTCAAAAGATATTTTCATAATTTAATTATCCCCAAAAGAGAAAAAGGGAGAAACCTCTCGATTCTCCCTTTTTCTACCAATGTGATCTTTAAAAAATCACTTTTTTAAAGCATCTCTTATTTCTTTCAAAATGTCTAGTTCAGATGGACCAGCCGGAGCCGCTATAGGTGCAGGATCTTTTGTTTTGTTATAAGCTTTTACAATGACAAAAAGAACTATACCGACCGTGATAAGATTAATAATGCTGTTGATCCAGATACCATAATTAATAGCGTTTTCAGGAGTTGAAACTGTACCATCTGCGGCTACGATAGCTGGATCTAAAACCACTTTTAGGTCGGCAAAATCAAGTCCGCCGGCAAAGTGTCCTACTATGGGCATCATGATGTTTCCTACAAAGCCACTGACTACAAGGCCAACCGCCCCCGCCAGGATTACAGCAACTGCAAGGTCAATGACATTACCTGTCATGATGAAATTTTTGAATTCTTTAAGCATTTTTTTATGATTTTTAGGGTTAAAAAAAATTATAGGGCAAGTGAGAAACCTGCTGATAAGCCTTGGCTAAGTTGAAATTTATCAACTTGGTCTTTATCATAGATTCCTATCAGTGAGAAATTTACGTTAAAATACTTACCTATCTTAGAAGTTGCTATTAAATTAATGTTATGGTCAATAGGTTTAGATTCGGGAGCGTATGCTACAAATGCTTGATACCGCCATTTAAGATTGAAATTTTCGGTAATGTTTTTGTCAAATGCCGCAACAGCCTGAACGCCAAATTCATTAAGGATATTCTTGCCTCTATCTACGCCATATGCTCTATAAATCTCATTGTCATTTTTGTCTAGAACTAGAATTTCTTTATTTTCTCTTACCTCATCATTGAATAATAAGGTTTGACGCACTGTGGCACCGCCTAACTGTACTGTAAAAAATGGTTTAGGTACCCATTCCACACCAATGCCTTCTGAAAGAAAAGCTGGAGCAAAAATATTAGATATTAGGTTTCCTCTAGAGCCGTCCTCGTTAAAATCATATCCACCAGAAATTTGGCTTAAAAGATTTACACCAGCAAACCAGTTGAATTTTGGATTTATTTTTTTTGCATACTTACTTTCTGCAAAAAGTCTATCCACACTTTTTCTTAGATCTAAGCCTTTGTTTCTTAAAAAGCCGAATTGAAATTGTATGTCGTTAGTCCAGACACCAGTGCCTTTATGCTTTACTGCAAGATTGTTGAAAAGTAAACCTACGGCAAAGTTATTTACGCCGCCACCCTGCCAGCTGTTATTGAAAGAAGCTTGAGAGAAGTTAACTGCTAATTGGGTGTTTCTGTCCCACCAACCAACTCTTAATGAGTCTTCTAAATTTTTCATTACAATGGGCTCTTGGGCTGCGGCTCCAAATGCCATGATACTTAAGAAAAGGATACTAAGAATACTTTGTTTCATTTTGAAAATCTGGGGATTATTGATTGTGTATTGTTACTTTTTCAGTTTGCAAAACTCTTAAAGGGAAAACAGTTTTAGTCTCACCACTTTTTAAGGTTATGGATGTATTATCCACACTTATTACTTCACCTTTTATACCATCAATTTCAATGACTTGACCTTCTGCGTATTTGTTTCTGGAATAAAAGGAACTTATAATATTGAGCAATATTTCTTTGGAGGCAAATCCGTAACCTATTGAAAAGGCTAAAATGATTCCAGCAATTAGAATATTAAAACTACTTTCTAAAAGAGTCGTATTTATGCCAGCTTGACCTAGTGCAGCTATAATCGTTATTACTAAAAGGAAGAAGAAAACGCCTGAACCTATTAATTTGCCAGAGGCTATATTAAAAGATTCACAAATACCCACTACAAAAGATTTGACGGCATCTGCCAACAGAAGACCCGCAAAAATCATAATAGAAGCTGAAATTACTTTAGGGATATAATCCACCAGCATCACAAACATGTTTGAGATGGCAGGCACTCCCAAAGTTTGTGCTGCTTGTATTAGGAAAACTATTAATATGAAATAGTAAACCACTACAGAAATAACTTTGCTCAGCTTAATATCTAAGTCAAACTTCTTGATGGCATCTATGTTGTTTATTTTTTCTCCGAGCTTATCTAGTCCAATTTTGGAAAAGACGTTTCTTAAAACAGTACTAGCAATTTTTGCGGTAAGCCAGCCTATTAGAAGTACTACGATGGCACCTATGAGGTTAGAAGTGAATTCTCCAAATTGTACAATAAGGTTTTGGAAAGTCGAAAATAGGATGTCCTTTATATTAGGTAGTTTATTCATTATTATTTTTATGACTAGTGCTGTTAGATTCTAATTCTTGAAGCATTGCTGCTCCTATTTTAAAAGGTTCGCCTATAAACATGTTGACCAAGACCATTGCTTCCCTAATAATGTCAATCTCAGAAACTAACTGATTTTTGACTTTCTCAGAGCCCTCAAATAAAAGTTCTTTATTAATGTCGAAATTATTTTTCTCCATTTCTATTTTTTTAAGAGTAGCAATACTTTAAGAACCACAAGGCTAAACAAAGCTAGATGCTCAAGATAGAGTCTTTTCATTTTTTCCTTTGTTCTTAGAAGCCTCATTTTTGTGGCACTTTCAGAAAGTTCAAAGGTTTCAGAGATCTCCTTAATGCTGAAATTGTCTTGATATTTCATTAATAACATGGCCTTTTCTTGAGGAGAAATTTGTTCTAAGCTTTTATGTAAACCTTCCGTTTTCATGCCTAGAAGCTCGGTGTCCATCTCTTCTTCTACAAATTCCATTTTATCATCCCATGCTTCTTCTCTGGCTTTTTTCTCTTTTCTGATGTTATCCATACAGTAATTATAGGTGATGGAATATAACCAAGTAGAGAATTTGGCGTTTTCTTTAAACGTACCAATCTTAGTGATCACCTTCAAAAAAACATCATGAGCGAGGTCTTCAGCTTTTGCGGAATCTCCCGTAAAAGAGAAACATTTTCTATAGACCTTGTCGGAATATCTATCGTATATTTTCTCAAAATAAATGTTGTTTTGAGAGGAAATATAGTTCCTGACAAGCTCTTCATCTTTCATCTTTTCTACTAGTGGACTCTGCATTTAAGACTATGTTCTTTAAAAAAGTAACTTAAAAATCAGGAAATTTTTAGGGTTGGTGCAATAAATGCAAATATCCAAAAAATATTACGCTCAGTATTATCGACAAGGATAAATAAATGTAATTGTATATAAGATAGGGATTAAGGCTTTGGTTAAAGCACATTTTTAATAGAACCCAAAAGTCGAAATGGTTATATTTGTAGAAAAAACAACAACAAACTAATGAACGCAAAAGAATTTCTACAAAGGATACCCACAAAAGTAAATGCGGAAGAAAATAAGGATTTGAACACTGCCCTGCATTTTGATTTTAATGAGGAGAAATATACGCTATCTGTTAAAAATGGAGTCGCTGAATTTTCGGAAGGATTGGTAGGCGAAGCAGAAGTAACTTTAAAAGCTAAAGCCGATGACTTTGCTAAAATAGCTTCTGGTGAAATGAATCCTATGACGGCTATGATGTTTGGAAAATTGAAAGTCTCAAACCCAGGAGCCATGATGAAATATGCCAAAATGCTAGGTTTCATGTAAAATCAACTTTCTTCATCAATAATTAAAACCCTACAAAAAAATGGCTGAAAAATATTTCGACCGAAAAACATTGAATTTTATTCTGGAGCAAGTGCATGCAGGGTCTTCCCTAACTTCTTTACCATATTTTGAGGATCACGATAGCGAAACTTTCAAAATGGTACTGGATACCGCGGAGCACATCGGCGATACTATCATGTTCCCAAACCTTAAGGCGGTCGATAAGGGCCAGCCGGAATTGGTGAATGGTGAAGTGAAAGTGCATTCATCTGTTGGAGATTATCTTAAGGCCGTGGGAGAAGCAGGAATTTTGGCATCTGATTTTTCTTATGAGGACGGAGGTTCACAGCTGCCCTTAACGGTTTCTAGTTTGGTGGGTTTTACCCTGATAGCCGCTAATAATGGTATGCTATATAGTGGACTTACTACCGGCTCCGCGAGGTTAATTACAACTTTTGGTACACAAGATCTAAAGGAAAGGTATGCGTCTAAAATGCTTGATGGTACTTTTCAAGGCACCATGTGTTTGACAGAGCCTCAGGCAGGTTCCTCTTTATCGGACATTAACGCCTTTGCTACCAGAAATGATGATGGTACTTTTAACCTTACTGGCCAGAAGATATTTATCTCAGCGGGAGATCATAACTTTTGTGAAAATGTAGTGCATTTGGTTATTGCAAGAATTAAAGGAGCACCCTCCGGCTCAAAAGGTATCTCTCTTTTTGTGGTACCTAAGATTTTACCCAATGGAGAGCTTAATGACGTTACCAACGTTGGTATTTTTCATAAATTAGGTCAGAAGGGAGTGCCCGCTATGCATCTGGGGTTTGGAGATAAGAGCAACAATTGCGTAGCGTATCTCATTGGAGAGGAGAACAAAGGCTTAAGTTACATGTTTCAAATGATGAATGAAGCTAGAATAGGTGTTGGGATAACGGGAGCGGCTATAGCTTCTGCCGCTTATCAAGCATCATTAGAATATGCTAAGGAAAGGCCTCAAAGTAGAAGGTTAAATGAAAAGTCGGAGATAGAAACGCCACAGGTATATATTATGCAGCATCCAGATGTGAGGAGAATGCTGTTTTTTCAAAAGGCCGTGGTAGAAGGATCAATGTCTCTTCTTACAGAAGTGTCTAAGTATCATGATTTATCTCACCATGCCGAGAGCCAAGAAGAGAAAATGAAGTATCATTTACTCTTGGAGCTTTTAACACCAGTAGCTAAGACATACCCTTGTGAAGCCGGCATGAAATCCATATCTGAGGCCGTGCAAGTTTTTGGTGGTTATGGTTTTACAGAGGATTTTCCTGTAGAACAGTATTATAGAGATATTAGAATTACTTCTATTTATGAAGGAACTACTGGTATACAGTCTTTAGATTTATTAGGAAGAAAAGTGCTTATGGCAAATGGTAAGGTCATGCAGCTTTTAGCCGAAGAGATGAGTCTTACCATTCAAGAGGCCAGTGGAAATGATGAGCTTAAAAGGTATGCTAAAAAACTAGGGGTTTCTATAAAAGAACTTACGGAGGTTACCCAGCATCTTATGAAAGTAGCGGGCAGCGGAGATGTGGAGCAGTTTCTTTCTGATGCCACCTTATATATGGAATTATTTAGTTTAGTAAGTATTGCTTGGCAGTGGCTTAAGATGGGTAACGCCGCAGCTTCTGGTTTAGAACACGTAGGTTCCAATAATGAAGAAAAGGCATTTCTGAATAGTAAAATTCAAACGATGAAGTTCTTTTATCATTACGAACTCCCTAAAACAGCAGGTTTTATTACGCGGTTAAAAGACCCAGAAGTAATTACTGTTTTAAGGAATGAAGAAGAAGTAGTATTTTAGAAAATATACTTTTAAAGGTGAAATGCTTATTCCTTTATGGAGGCTAGGCTTTCACCTTTTATTTTATCTTGTAGTTTTAAAATTCCTCCTATTAAAGCTTCGGGTCTAGGTGGGCATCCTGGAACATACACATCCACTG
The DNA here is from genome assembly GCF_055134445.1 of Arcticibacterium sp. Lineage (NCBI taxonomy): Bacteria > Pseudomonadati > Bacteroidota > Cytophagia > Cytophagales > Leadbetterellaceae > Arcticibacterium > Arcticibacterium sp. Next base: position 34,527 of record NZ_JBSRVI010000101.1, on the reverse strand, counting down.
GGATTATCCTGTCAACACCTTTTACTACGTGATAGCCATGCTCCCAATATGGACCACCGCAGTTAGAACAGCTACCCATAGAAATTACATATTTGGGTTCCGCCATTTGCTCATATAACCTTTTAATTCTATCAGCCATTTTAAAGGTAACCGTTCCAGAAATTATGATAAGGTCAGACTGCCTTGGAGAGTTCCTTGGGAAAATCCCAAAACGTTCTAAATCGTAGTTTGAAGCCATGGAAGCCATCATTTCAATGGCACAGCAGGCCAATCCAAAGCCTAAAGGCCAAAGAGAGTTAGCTCTTGCCCAATTGGCTAGCTCGTCAAGGTTGGTCAATATGACTTCGCCCTGACCATCTTTTATTCTATCGCTATTTTCTAGGGAATCAAAATTCATTTGTACTTCTCGTTAATAGATTCATAAGCCGACATTGGGATTTTAGGTTCGAAGTCGGACTTTTTAAAAGAGGAACTAACCCAGTCCAAATGTCCTTCCTTCCAAGCATAAACCAAGCCCAAAGTCAGTAGAAATATGAAAATAAACATTTCACTAATGGCATACCAAGCCCATTTGCCTGAAGTTTCTATGATAAGATCAACATTACCAAAAACGGTAGCCCAAGGGAAAAGTAAGACTAACTCTACCTCGAAAAGCAGAAATATAATGGCTACAACATAAAAGCGAATATTGAAACTTACCAGAGCAGAACCCTCAACATCTTCGCCAGATTCATAGGTGCTTAACTTTTCTGGGTTCGGTTTGTCTGGTCTTAAAAACTTAGCTACCCGCAAAAGCACGGAGACCATTAGAAATGCCCCGAGAATAAAAAGGAAGATAAATGTGAAGTTTTGAGCCATAGTTAATTCTTAAATTGCAAACCTATGTTATTTAATTTAAAAATGTAACATAAGGTTTCTTAAGGATTGAAATATTTGGAATTAAATTTGTACTAATTCAGGTAAAATTACCGTATTTATATAGATTCATGTTTAGTTTTATAGTCGGACATGTTAAATAAGATATTCATTTTGATTCTGGGATTGACCATTTTTAAAGGTTTTGGTCAGGATAGTGCTATACCCGAACCGGTGATTTGCCATGCTGATGAACGAGATGCTTTTACTCAGAGTATAGATCTTTCCTTTGAGCAGTCTAGAAGGGCTTCAACAAGTGACATTATAGTTCAATACACTGATTTTCCGAATGAAGCCAAACAGGCTTTTGAAAAGGCCGTTAGCATCTGGGAAAGTACATTGATTTCAAAACAACCCATTAGAATAAATGCCGTTTGGGAAAACATAGAGGGAACCACCTTGGCTTTTTCCGGTGCTACAAGAATTTATAGAAACACCGATAATGTGCCGTATAGGGATGTATGGTATGTAGGGCCATTGGCTGAAGCCATTTCTGGGAAAGACTTAAATAATGGCGATTTTGACATCAATGTTACGCTTAATAGTAATACGAACTGGTCTTACAGTACAGATGGCTCTACGTTTTCTGGTCGGTTTGATATGGTTACGGTAGTGATGCATGAAATTGCTCATGGTCTAGGCTTTTCCTCCTCTATGAAGCTCATTAATGACAATTCTGAAGGACAATGGGGACAATCAGGCTTCCCGTATATATATGATATGTTTATTCGAAACGAGAATGGTTTGGTTGTGGTTGAAAAAAAGAATTTTCAGAATCCATCTTTGGAATTAAAAAATCAAATGATTAGCAATAGTTTAATTTTCAATGTCTCAAACAGAAATTATAATGGACGAAAGCCGCAAATATTTTGTCCTGACCCTTACAAAGAAGGAGCCAGTTTGTCTCATATAGACTTTAGGGAAGGTTCTGGTTCTTCATTGATGTCTCCCGCTATAAAATCTTCATTCGCTATATATTCACCGGGGAATGAGATTTTAACGATGTTAAATGAAATAGGGTGGCCTGTTAATAACCTTGAGACGGTGAACGTTTTGGCGAATGAGCCTGAACCCAAAATTTTAGTTTTTCCAAACCCCAGTATGGGAAGTTTGGCTATAGCCATGCCGGAGAGCTTAAGTTCTGAGAACACTGAAGTTATAATTCTAGATAACCTAGGGCGTGTTTTTGACTCCTTCATTAAAAATACCCATATGGAGAGAACGTTTTATTTCTCCATAGATAATCTCCCTGCGGGTCACTATTTCTTAAAGATTAATTCCGAGAAAGGTAGTATTACAAAGCAGTTGGTGAAGTTGTAGCTTTTCTGAAAATGAAAAGGCCTGCTACCGTCAAAATACCATTCAATAATAAATTCTCAAATCCAAACCTATAGGAAGTCTGCGTTTCTATGAGGTTCACCAATGCGTAAGTTAGTATGGGTGCTGCAATACATACATAAGGCACAAACTTGTCTTTTACACCTTGTTTCGTATAAATTCCATAAGCAAATAAGCCTAATAAAGGCCCATAGGTATAACTCGCAATCTGGTAAACCGCCGAAATTACATCCGTGCTGTTAAGAGCATTGAAAATTAAGATAACCACAAAGAAGAGAAGAGAAAAGCCAATATGAGTGATGTTCTTGAGCTTTTTCCTTTCGGTTTCTGGTCTTCCCTCAAAATTCAAAAAGTCAATACAGAAAGCTGTAGTAAGTGCGGTTAAAGCAGAATCTGAACTGGCGTAGGTGGCTGCTGTAATTCCAATCAAAAACATAACGGCCACTAAAGTTCCTCCAATTCCGAAGTCGATTCCTCCAAAGTGTTGGAGGGCCATCATAGGGTAGAGATCATCTGTTTTAGCAGGTATACTCAGTCCTTTCTGCTCTGCATAAATATACATTAATGCACCAAGTGTAAGGAACATAAGATTAACAAATACCAGAACCACGGTAAACCAAAGCATGTTTTTCTTGGCTTCACCGATGTCTTTACAGACCAAATTCTTTTGCATAAGGTCTTGGTCTAGACCCGTCATTACTATGGCAATTAGGGCTCCCGAGAAGAACTGTTTAAAGAAATTTTGTGGGTCAGACCAGCCACCTTCAAAAAAGAAAATGTCGGAATAGGAGTTTGATGAAACCGTGTGGAGCATTTCCCCAAAACCCAAGCCCATTTCTGACGTAATGAGATAAATAGTGAGTGCAACAGCAGAAACCAAAAAGGTGGTTTGCAGCGTATCTGTGATGACAATTGTTTTTATTCCACCTTTAAAAGTATAAATCCAAATAAGGGCAATCGTAATTAACACAGAAAGCCAAAATGGAACACCTAGTGGGTCGTAAATGACTATTTGAAGAACCTGAGCAGCTATATAAAGTCTTACTGCAGAGCCTAAGGTTCTACTCAATAAGAAAAATGCCGAACCCGTTTTGTAGGACCAGAAGCCGAAACGCTTTTCTAAATAAGTATAAATTGAAATTAGGTTTAGCCTATAATAGATGGGCATAAGAACGGTGGCTATGAATAAATATCCTAGGGTAAAGCCCAGCACCATTTGGAAATAGGAGAAGTCTTTAGTGCCAACAGCTCCAGGAACAGAAATAAAGGTTACACCAGATAAAGACGTGCCTATCATTCCAAAAGCCACTAAATACCAAGGAACATCCTTATTTGCATTAAAAAAAGAGTTGGTATCAGCTCCTTTAGAGGTTTTTATAGAAATTAATACTAGTACAGTAAAGTAAACTAAGAGAATGGTTATGGCTAATCCTGGGCTCATAAAATTGGATTGGTTATTCAGAAAGGCTCAAAGATAAGCATTAGAAAACAGCTTTTTTTGATATTTTTGTATCGCTTTAAATGACCAAAGAATGAATCCAGAAGAAAGTCCTCAGATAGAAGTAATTGAACAAGTAGACGAAGTCATAGAAAGTGTTAAGCTTTGGAGTCTTGTGGTATTTAATGATGATGTAAATACTTTTGACCATGTGATAGACACGTTGATGGATGTTTGTGGCCATGAAGGCACGCAGGCAGAACAGTGTGCTATGATCATTCACCTTAAAGGAAAGTGTGCCGTAAATTCAGGTGAATATGATGAACTGGTAAGCCAGCGAAACGAAATCTGTAGAAGAGGGATTTCTGCCGAAGTCATGATAAAATGATAGGATTTTTTTAAAGCATTAGAAATGCTCATAAATATAAATTGTGAATTACCCTTCCAAATTAATTGAAAATGCCATAACAGAAATCTCTAAGTTACCTGGCATTGGTAAGAAATCTGCTTTAAGGCTGGCACTGCATTTATTGAAAGCGGATGAGTCAAAGACTATGAGCCTTTCACAGGCACTTATAGATTTAAGAACTAAAACGACCTACTGCCGAAGTTGTCATAACATTGCTGACGCTGAAATATGCCAAATATGTAACTCAATCAATAGAGACCAAGAGCTTATCTGTGTAGTACAGGATACAAGAGATGTATTGGCTATTGAAAATACGGCTCAATACCAAGGCCTCTATCATGTTTTAGGTGGTATAATTTCCCCTATTGCTGGAATCGGCCCAAATGATTTAAATATAGATTCTTTGGTGAATAGGATATCGGAAAACGGAGGAGTGAAAGAGGTGATTTTAGCACTGTCTCCTACCATGGAAGGGGATACTACTGCTTTTTATATTCAAAAAAAACTTTCAGACTTTGACCTTCAGATTAGTACCATAGCCAGGGGTATACCAATAGGTGGAGATTTGGAATATGCCGACGAAATAACTTTAGGAAGAAGTATAGCCAGTAGAACCAGAAGTGATGTGAAATAGTTTGAGGACATCATCAGGTAAAGCATGTGCACCGTTAATGCAAGGAATACTTCGGAAATATAATGAGATAGATAAGCTGTTGTTATATTGACTTTAGTCTTATTTATGACGTACTTTTGAGCTAATAAATATCTACAAAAATGTCTCAACAAACACTTTTAGATACAATACCTTCGGTAGATTTAGCCGAATTCGTTTCAGGTGATGCTACACTTAAAAGCAAATTTGTAAGTGAGTTAGGAGCAGCCTTTACCAATATAGGTTTTGTAGCACTAAAGAATCATGGACTTTCAGAGGATCTAAGAGAAAAACTTTATGCTGCCGTGCAGCGTTTTTTTTATCAAGAAGATAGTTTAAAAACCAAATACGAATTTCCTGAATTAGCCGGTCAAAGGGGTTATATAGGAAAGAATAAAGAAACAGCAAAAGGCTTTAAAAAGCCCGATCTAAAGGAGTTTTATCATGTAGGTCAGCTAAATCCTCGTGAAGATATGGCTGAGAATGTTTTCCCCGCTGAGGTTCCTGATTTTGAGGAATTTACCAAAGAAACCTTCAAAATATTTGAAAATACTGGACGAACGCTTTTGAAAGCGATTGCGATTTATTTAGAGCTTCCAGAAGATTATTTCGAGGCAAAGGTTTATCAAGGAGACAGTATTTTGAGAGCTTTGCATTATTTTCCAATAGAAAATCCAGAACTATTAGAAGAAGGTGCTGTAAGAGCTGCCGCCCATGGAGATATCAATTTGATAACACTTTTGATGGGAGCCTCTGCAGACGGTCTTCAAGTATTAAGAGCAGATGGAGAGTGGATTGCGGTTACTGCTCTACCTGACCAAATTGTGATAAATGTGGGTGATATGTTAGACCGACTCACTAATCATAAATTAAAATCGACGATTCATAGAGTGGTGAATCCACCTGTGGAAAAAATGAAGACTTCTAGATTTTCGATACCGTTTTTTATGCACCCGCGTGCAGAAATGGATTTAACCTCTTTGGAGTCGTGTATAACTGCTGAGCATCCGAAAGTATATGTAGATATGACGGCCGGCGAGTTTTTAGAAGAAAGATTAAGAGAATTAGGACTGAAAAAATAAATATAATAAACAAATGAAAAAAGTAATCTTAGCCATGTTTGTGGCATCCGCCATGATGTCTTGTAACTCATCTTCCTCTGAAAGTACAGAAACTACGGAAGATGTGTCAGAAGCTACGGCATATAATTTTAATTTGGCCAAAACCAAACTTACTTGGACTGCCTTTAAAACGCCAGACAAAGTGGGTGTTCCTGGTTCCTTTGATGAAATTAGCCTTTCTGGAAACTCTTTCACGATCAATACTAAAACAGTAAATACTGGTAATGAGCCTCGTGATGCTAAATTAGTGGAGTTTTTCTTTAATAACTTAAGCGATTCTTTAATTACGGGTTCTTACGGAGCGGCCGCAGACGGTAAAATTCCGGTTACGCTTAAAATGAATGGCATTGAAAAAACCTTCAGTTTCGCCATTGCGGAAAATGACACTGCGACTATCGTATCTGGAAGTATAGATATTCTTGGAGATTTTAGTGGAAATGCTGCCTTAGAGCGTATTAGTGAGGCATGTAAAGAACTTCACTTGAATAAGACATGGTCTGATGTTAGCCTTCAAGTAGTTGAGATGAAATAAGATTTTAGTCATAATGTCTTTATAAAAAATAAATCGGTGTTTACGCCGATTTATTTTTTGTTAGATTGTGCTCTTATTCAGATTAATAATTTGATAACGACTCGTCAATTACGCAATTTGGTCTTCTTAAAGGAAGTGCTCTTAATAGCATTGACGGGGTTTGGTGGGCCTAATGTTCACCTCACTATGTTTATCAAATTCTTTGTTTTAAAGCGGAGGTACCTGACAGAAGCCGAGCTGATGGAGCTTCAGGCTTTATGCCAAATTTTACCGGGGCCTACTTCTACACAGACCATAACGGCTATAGGTTTTAAACTTGGCGGGCCGGTTTTAGCTTTACTTACCTTGTTTATTTGGATTCTTCCAGCGAGTCTTATTATGGCTTTGGCGGCACTAGGGGTGTCTTTTGTAGACAAAGACCTACTTTTAAAGATGACTCGGTTTATAAAGCCGATGGGAGTTTCTTTTATTTTTTATGCCGCTTATGTTATCGGCAGAAAAGTAATCCATTCTAGAACCAGCTGGGTATTGATGGTTTTGGGGGCAGGAATGGCGTTTTTATATCGGTCTCCTTATATCACGCCAGCATTGATTTTATTAGGTGGCGTAGTTTCTTCTTTCAAATTTGAGCAGCTAGAAAAGTTTGATAAAAACCCTATCAAAATTCATTGGCGAAATTTTATTTTATGGGCAGGTATTTTTGTTATTTCTATTGCGGCAGGGTCTATTACCCAAAGTTTGCCCATTAGGCTTTTTGAAAACTTTTATAGAAATGGGAGCTTGGCCTTTGGTGGAGGTCATATTATGAAACCGTTATTGTATAATGAGTTTGTGGAGTTTAAACACTATTTGTCTGCAGACGAATTTCTATCTGGTATCGCCATAGCCGAATTGGTTCCAGGCCCAACGTTTTCCATTGCTACTTTTGTCGGCTCTCTTTCTATGAGAGAATGGGGTGTAAGCGGTCAAATGTTAGGAGCGGGCATAGCATCATTGGGCATTTTCTTGCCGGGTATTTTAATGATTTTCTTTGTTATCAGGTTTTGGGATCAGCTTAAACAGTATCGCGTTGTAAGGGCTTCCTTGGAAGGAATTAATGCATCCAGTACGGGTCTAACCATAGCTGCTGGTATCTCTTTGTTTGAGCCTATGGCAGATTCTATGCTGTCCGTATGGACTATACTTTTAACTTTCATTATTCTGATTGGCACTAAAATACCCTCTTATTTAATAATTATAGGCGGTTTAATCTTGGGTTTAATTGTAAATATTTAATTTAGAATCTCTTATTCTTGTTAACAATCTTATTTTAAAAGAATTGCTTCTATGAAAAGGAAAAACTTGGTTTCTGGTACGCTATGGGAAGAAAGAATTGGATATTCTAGAGGAGTTAGGATAAACAACATTATTGAAATAAGTGGTACGGTTTCAGTCACAAGCAGTGGTGAAATAGTGGGGGAGGCTGATCCGTATTTACAAACTCGTTTTATTTTAATGCGAATTCAAAATGCCATTGAGCAGCTAGGTGGTTCCTTGGAGGATGTCATTAGAACCAGAATATATGTCCATGACATTTCAAATTGGGAGAAAATAGCTAAGGCTCATTCTGAGTTTTTTGGAGAAATTAAACCCTGTAATAGTCTGGTAGAAGTAAGTAAAATGATTGACGAAGCTTATCTCGTAGAGATTGAGGCAAGTGCCGTTTTAGTCAACGATTAAAAGAAAGATATACTTTGATTTTTTGGTAGAATATGGAGAACTATATATTTTAAGTTTCTAAATCTTCCATAAATAATTTCAAAAGGATTACTTTAGTACGTTATTTGCTGTATAAAAGTCAAAGACACTTCATGGAAAAAGTGAAATACATATTGGAAGGTAGGCTATTCGGAGTCTGTGCTAAAATGGGTGAAAGACTTAGTTTTTCTGCCAGTAGCATAAGATTATATTTTATTTACGCCTCTTTCTTTACTTTGGGCTCGCCCATTATCATTTATATGGTTTTGGCATTTTGGATGGAAGTAAGAAAGCATCTAAGAAGACACCAAAATCCAAGTGTTTGGGAGTTATAGATTATCGGTCTACTTCTCCCATAACTACATCTATAGATCCCACTATAGCTACTAGGTCGGCTATCATGGTTCCTCTAGCTAATTCTGGTAGGATAGAAAGATTGTTAAACGAGCATGCTCTCACTTTAGCTCTTTCCGGAATATCTGATTTCCCATTTGTTTTAAAGAAGAATCCTAGCTCACCTTTTGGGTTTTCAGCTCTGCAATAAAAATCCATGGCTTTTGGTCTTATTTTTTTTGGTACCAAAGCTTGCGGGTCAAAACTCCTCTCACGTTTGTGTTCTTTGGTCAGTTTTTCTAGACACTGTTCGATAATCTTGACAGATTCAGAACATTCCAATACCCTTACATTGTTTCTGTCCCAGCAGTCGCCTATGCTGCCCATCTCTCCTTTTCCTACTGGAATATCAAAATCAATTTCGGGATAAACGGAATAAGCATCTACTCTTCTTAAATCATATTTTAAACCACTACCTCTTAAAACTGGCCCTGTACAACCGTAGTTTACTGCCATTTGAAGGGGAAGTACGCCTAGGTTGGCTGTTCTTTTAATGAAAATATGATTATCAATAATGATTTGACGAAGTTCTACTAGTTTGGGTTTTAGATATTTAACAAACTCCGCACACTTTTCTTCAAAACCCACAGGTAAATCATAAAAAAGACCTCCAATCCAGATATAATTGTAAAGCATTCTAGCTCCTGAAACCCATTCTAACATTCGCATGATGGTTTCTCGGTCTCTAAAGAGCCAAAGAAATGGGGTAGCGGCACCAATATCTAAACCATAGGTGCCTATGGCTATAAAATGGGATGCCAGTCTGTTTAATTCAGCTACTAAAACACGAATGTATTCTACTCTTTTAGGAATGTCGTTTTCAATGCCTAACATTTTTTCAATGCCCATGGCCCAAGCGTGCTCGGAGTTCATGGCTGCCACATAATCTAGCCTGTCCACATATGGAATAGCTTGATTAAAAGGGACAGATTCGGCGTGTTTTTCAAAACATCTATGTAGATACCCCATATGAGGTACCACATCTTTAATGACTTCTCCCTCTGTGACTACCTCTAGTCTCAATACCCCGTGAGTGGAAGGGTGCTGAGGACCAATATTGATAATCATTTCTTCACTTTTTAAGTCTGAGGCCGTGTATTTGACAGGCTCAGAAAGTGTAAGATGCTCTGGTTTGTATTTGTATTGAACTTTTGACATTTCTGAAGGTAAAGTTAGGAATGAAAAAGTCAGGTGCTATTATTTTTTTGTAAATATGACAGGCCTCATTTAAGATTGGTTGCTTTCTCTTGAGTTTGGAGCAAAAGCCATTGTTGAAGTAATTTTGGTTTTTATATGAAAAAAGCTTTCGTGCTGTTAAACAATGCAGCATTCCAGTTGAAATTCATGTTAATTTATAGTTATTGGGTTACTAAATTTAAAGTGTTCGGCGGGTATGATAAGAAATTACAGTTGGTATAATGGACAGATAATGCTTTCCGACGAAGTGAGCATAAGTGCAAATGACTTGGGGCTATTAAGAGGGTATGGTCTTTTTGATTATTTCAGAACTTATAATAGAAAACCTTTTCAATGGGATTGGTACTGGCAGCGATTTAGTAATTCCGCTAAAATATTAAAGATTCCCTTAAATATTACACAAGAAGAAGTAGCGGAAATATTAGTGGAATTAACCATGCTTTCGGAGCATAAAGAGATAGCCTTTCGTTTTCTGCTAACTGGAGGAGATGCCCCAGATAGCTCCACCATGATAAAGCCTAATTTACTGATCAGATCAGAGGCTATTTCTGAGGTCTCTGCGGAAACTTATGAGAAAGGTATTTCAATCATTACGCATAGCTACGCTAGGGATATGCCAGAGTTGAAATCTACAGATTATAAAAGAGTGCTGTCTCTTCAGGAGCACTTGAAAGAAGTGGGAGCTTCGGATGTTTTATATCATACAGACGAGGTAATTACGGAAATGAGTAGGAGCAATGTGTTTTTGGTAAAAAACGGAAAGATCAAAACGCCTAAAGTGGGTATTTTAAAGGGGATTACTCGCAGAACTACCATGGAGCTGGTTAAACCAGATTTTGAAATAGAAGAATCGGATATTTTAGTATCTGAGCTTTATGAGGCTGACGAAGTTTTTACCACTTCTACGAATAAAAAGATATTGGCCGTTTCAAAGATTGATGGAAAGGAGATTGGCAATGGTTTGGCAGGGTCAGTGAGTAAAGAATTATTAAAACGATTTGAAGATTTTACCGAAAACTGGTAAGAAATAAAATCTTTTTTAAATCCGAGGCGTTTATTTAACCAATGCACGAAATAGAACCATACCATAACTGGCAAAAATATTATCAAGCGGAGAAAGATATGCGTTCCCCTTTCTTTGGGAGGGAATATAGCATTTATTATGAAAATGATGTTTATGGTTATTATATAGACCCAAGGTGGGATGAAATAGGCTCTGAAACGCTTTATATTAAACTACTATATACAGATTACGCAAGAAATGTGGCGGTACTAGAGCTTTTTGGTGAATGGAATGACACGCTTCATAACGATATCATGTATCTGAAAAGGAATGTGATTGACAGGCTGTTGAAAAACGGCATTGATAAGTTTATTCTGATTGCAGAAAACCTTTTTCAATTTCATGGTGGGGATCAAGACTATTATGAAGAGTGGTTTGAAGAAGTGGAAGGGGGCTGGGTAAGCATTATTAACGCACCAGATTTTATTCTTTCCGAAATGCAGAAATACAGATTGGATTATTATCTGAATTTTGGGGGCACGTTGCAGTTTGAAAACTGGCGAACATTGAAACCTAGCAGGTTGTTTGAACTGGTTCAGGCATTAATGCAACGGAGGCTGGGATAAACATTAAAAGATACATTTTTCCTGAGCAAGGCCTATCGGAACTTCTTCGCAGGTTTCATAAGTAACGTCAATGATGACATTTAACTTAATATCTGCTATAAAGGCTCCCTCATAAGCTATGCCATTCATCTCCATGGTATATACTCGGTCATTGGAGTAGCCATCTATGTCTGATCTGTCTACAAGTACATCCGTAAGAAAGGCTTTTACCTTTTCAGCACCTTTAGAGTTTAACCATTTGTCAACCGCCCAACGACTAAGCCCAGCTACGGTTTGAGTGACGGGAGCCTCACCTGACTTTGATAGGAAAACTGTTCTACCGATGGTGGTTCCGTTGTTTACATAAATTCTATAATCGAGTGAGGTTGCTTTACTGGCAGGGTTTAAATTAACACCAATGTTGACATTCTTTATGTCTACCCGTTTTATGATAAAGTCATCCGCTAAGTCTAAGTCTAAGATTTGCCTAATGATTTCGTTACCTTTAATGCTAGAGCTTTCATTGAACTCACCGGCTTTTGTAAGGGTAAATGGGAAGGACTGATTTACGGTAGTGACATATTTGAATTTCCCTCGTTCTAAACAACCAGATAAAAGAATTGATGTCACTAAAATTAAGGCAATTGATTTAAATTTCATGTTATTAAATTAAAATGAAAGTCCGACATGTGCCGAAACTACCGTTGGTTGTAAAAGAGATACTTCGGCATTTATGAGTAAAACAGAGAGTTTAAGACCAGCTCCAATTCCACCTACTAGCTTGTTTCTGTTTTTCAAGCTAAGGTTAAATTGAGAAGTTAAATCTTGGCTACCTTCATATTCAAAATCTGCGTCCAATTTCCCGCTTTGAAAACCTACAAAACCATAGTATTGATAAAATTTAGCCTGTCTACCCACATGCAAACTGGCCCTTTGGGTAACAAAATCAAAGTAATTGTTCATGCCTAGTTTCTGAAAGGCATAGTTTAGGACTACGAAGTCGTTTTGATTTTTCAAGAAGTATCTTCCTAAGTTATGCTGTAAACCAACTCCCAGCCACTTGAAGGTGTCATCACTCTCTTTTACTTTATATTGAGCAAATCTGAAACTTAGGCTTGAACCAACAATATTCCCGATGGTGATTTGAGGAGCCACTAATGGGATAAATCGGCTACCTGAGCCAGGGACGTAAGTATTTGCAGAGCCATTTTCATTTTCTTTGACCACGGTTTCTGATGGACCAACAATAGTTGGTACTTGAAAACCGAGTGCACGCCCTTCCGAGTCTATGGGTTCAAACGTTCTGAGTTTATCATTAATGAAATAAGATCTGTTTCCAATAAGCTTAATGGTGAAGTGAAAACCACTGTCTAATGGCATTCTATCTATATGGCCTGTATTAAGTCCTGCTGTAAGAACATCGGCAAGGGGTTGAAAATAGGAAACTTGATTTTGCCCTTCATATGCCTTAAGGAGGTCATCAAAGTTTTGAGCTTCTATCTTAAGCGAAAGACAAAGTACGAGCAGAAGAGCTAGTGTTTTTTTCATCTTAATATCATGGTTAGCCTTTAGACTTCGCAGATTTTTATGGGAAAATGCGAGCTTAAAAATGTAGGATAATTAAGATACAAAAAAAACTTATAAAGTCAAATGATTGATGTATAGTTTATTAGGTATGGGTCTGTTCTTTTTAGCACTTGGTGTGGTAAAAAAAAGACGGCTTTTCTCATAAGAGATACACCGTCTTTTGTCGATTTTAAGGTACTGAGTCGTATATCTTAACGGTGCTCCATAAATGACTATAGTCTTCTACAAATTTTAAGTGGATAGGGTCAACCTGATACATTTCTTCTTCTTCCATATTCTTAAAGAAACACATCCAACTCACTGCGTAGTCTTTTACTATCACCTCTCTGTCTGTAGCTGCAGGGAAGCCGATATAGTGCTGCTGTATAGTTTCTACTTCAGCTAGTTTATTTAAACCTTCTACCAATTTGGCTCTATCCTCTATGCTATCTGGATTATTAAGATAGAAAAAAACGTGGTGGATAAAAGGGTTTTCTATAGCTGGGCTTTCTATCGTTACTGTTTCTGTTACTTCTTCCGCTGCTGGTGTGCATGAAAAAGCGAATGCCAAGACTAAAAGAGATAAGATTGATTTCATATGTTTTGTTTTAAATTATAAGTGTATTTTATTTTAATATTTTTTCAATTTGAGTTAACTCATCAGCTGAGAAAACTTTATTATCTAAAGCACCTAAAGAGTTTTCTAGTTGAGAAACACGGCTAGCACCTATAAGAACCGTGGTTACTCTCTCATCTTTTAATAACCAAGCTATGGCCATTTGAGCAAGAGATTGTCCACGACCTTCGGCTAGGTCGTTTAGTTTTTGAATTTTACCAATAACCGTTTCGTTAAGTTCGTCTTTTTGCAAAAAGCCGTGGTCTAATGCCGCACGAGAACCTTCAGGAATTCCTTTTAGGTATTTATTGGTTAAAAGCCCTTGAGCCAAAGGCGAAAACGGAATACATCCTACACCGTTATCACCCAATACATCCATAAGACCTTGCTCTGCATCACGCACAAACATGCTGTATTTAGGTTGGTGAATAAGGCATGGCGTACCTAAGTCTTTCAAAATAGTTAGAGCTTCTGTAGTTTGCTCTGGGTTATAATTACTAAGACCAGCATATAATGCTTTTCCAGAACGAACTATACTGTCTAGTGCTCCCATGGTTTCTTCCATTGGGGTGTCTGGGTCTGGACGGTGAGAGTAAAAAATATCTACATATTCTAAGCCCATTCTTTTAAGGCTCTGGTCGCAACTAGAGATTAGATATTTTCTAGAACCCCACTCTCCATAAGGACCTGGCCACATGTGGTAACCCGCTTTAGAAGAAATGATGAGCTCGTCTCTATAGGGTAAAAAGTCTTTTTTCAGTATTGCACCAAAGTTTTCTTCTGCAGAGCCAGGAGGTGGACCGTAATTGTTGGCTAGGTCAAAATGCGTGATACCGGAGTCAAATGCCGTTCTTAGAATAGCTCGGTAGGTTTCGTAGGTATCTACGCCACCGAAATTATGCCATAGGCCCAGAGATATCTCTGGTAATCTTATGCCGCTTTTACCGCACCTGCGATACTCCATTTTATCATATCTCGCTGGATTTGCTACGTATGTCATTTAGGGTAGTTATTTATTATTGATTGAGAAAATTATGCTAAGGTAATAAGCTCTTTTCAGGTCTGCTTTATTTTCTTGACCAAATATGAGATTTTGGTGATATGCACATCCTCTTTTTATTGCGTGCGATGTGCCAGTACGATGGGCGGTTCTCCATTAAAAGGGTTCATCATGCTTCCTATGCTTTTGGCTCCAAAAGTAGATGCTCTCATTACGCTTCTGGCACCAAAACGGTCACGCACTTTATCCATGCCTTCATAGAGGTTAGCTGTTTTCCTACTGTCTTCAAAAAGGCTCATTTGGTAGCTCCCTTGAGTAATGTCGCTAAACTTTACGCCTACCAAACGTACCAATAGTCTGCGGCTGTAAAGGTTTTCAAAAAGCTCTAATACTTTGGGTATCATGACATGATCTGCAGAAGAGTAGGGTATTCTTACTTGTTTAGAATAAGTGTTAAAATCTGAGTAACGAACTTTTACGCCTATGCAGGCTGCTATTTTTCCTGCTCGCCTGAGCTGATAAGTAAGATGCTCTGCCATGGCTTCAATAAGTGTGCGGAGCTTATGAATATCTGTGGTGTCTCTGCCAAAAGTCCGTTCGTTAGAAATGGATTTTCTTTCATGATATTCGACCACAGGACTGTTATCTATGCCATTTGATTTTTCCCAGATAGTATGACCATTTTTCCCTAATACAGATTCCATCATTTCTAAAGGCATCTCTTGCACAGTATGTACTTTTTTGATGCCTAGGTTGCAGAGTGTTTGGTAAGTTTTGTCACCCACCATAGGTATTTTTTTGATAGATAATGGAGCTAAAAATCCTTTTTCAGTACCAAGAACTACGTTTAGTTTATTATTGGGCTTGGCTTCTCCTGTGGCTACTTTAGAAACGGTTTTATTCATAGAAAGTCCAAAAGATATGGGCAGGCCACTCTCTCTCATAATTCTTTCACGAAGTTCTAAGGAGAATTGATAACAACCGAAATGCTTATCCATTCCGCTGAGGTCTGCATAGAATTCGTCTACACTGGCTTTTTCTAAAATGGGCACGCGTTCTTTGAGTATATCTGTCACTATTTTAGAATGTTCGGTATAGACGCCGGCGTTTCCTTTGATAACAATGGCCTCCGGCATAAGCATACGAGCCATTTTCATGGGCATACCAGAGTGAATCCCATAAGGGCGAACTTCATAGCTAGCCGCAGACACCACCCCTCGGTCTCCTGTGCCACCTATGAGTATGGGTTTGTTATCTAGACTGCTGTCTATTTTGCGTTCCACAGACACAAAAAAGGTATCTAAGTCCATATGTAATATGGTTCTGCTCATTATTGATATTCAGGATGTTATTCCCGTATTTAAGGATATGTATTCACTCGGTTTCTTGTGTTTTAAAAACACAAGAAGTTTTATGTCAAATGTAGGTCGACGAAGAGCTTCGCTACAAATATTAGTATTGAATGCTAATAATATTGACATGGTTTTAAGTAAATTGGTCTACTAAAGCGGCAGGCTTAAAGTCATTTTTTTGTGATAGAATTTTATTGCTCTAAATTGCCCTTGTTAAATAACTATTACCCTAAACAGAAATGAGAAAAACATTAATAACGCTATGCCTTGCCCTCTTCACTTTGGGTGCCTTTGCTCAGAATGAATTTTATGAACTTCGAGTTTACACCATGAAACGTGGTGGGCCAGCTTCAGGATTGCATAATTATCTGGAGAAATCCTTAATACCTGCTTTAAACAGAGAAGGTGTTAAAAATATCGGCGTTTTTGAAGAGTATGGTATGAGCCAGCCGGCAAAATATTATCTTTTAATTCCGTATGCTAGCATGAGTGCTTATGAGACTATTCACGCCAAATTAAAAACAGACAAAACTTTTATTAGCGACTCAAAAGAATACAACCAACTCTCACAAGAAGCTTTTCCTTATGACAGAGTTGAGGTGTCTCACTTTAGAGCTTTTGACGGAATACCTAAGTTGATAAAACCAGCTAGCGGTTCTATGCTTTTTGAACTAAGAACTTACGAGAGCTACGGAGAAGACGCCGCCAGAAGAAAAAGAAAAATGTTTAACGAAGGCGAAATAGAGATTTTTGAAAAGACAGGCTTACACTCTGTTTTCTTCGGCGAGAAACTAGCAGGCCCACAAATGCCAGCATTAACTTATATGTTGGCATTTAAAGACATGGAAGAGCGTGATGCCAACTGGGCGAAATTTGTCTCTCACCCAGACTGGAAAATTCTCTCTGGATTAGAAGAATACGCCAACTCGGTTTCAGATATCAAAAGAACTTTTTTAAAGCCTTTGGGTTATTCGCAGTTGTAAACACAAAGATTTGTAGCTCACGACAAACTAGAATGAAGCTCATATTTTACGAAAAGTGAGCCATAAATCAGGTTGTTGTGAGCTTTAATGTTAAAATAGATAACCCCCTAGTTACTTTTACAGAAAATAACCTTTCCTATAATTTTCAATAAGTGAACCAATAGATTGAGTTTCATTAACCTCTACAAAGTGTGACAACTCCTTTAATCTATAGATGATACTCGTTTTAGTAGTGTTGAAAACCTTAGTTAGTCCATTAAGAGTCCTATAACCTTCTTGAATAAGCAAAGGTTGGTTATAGTCAATATAGATTTTCCTATTACTTAGATTTAATGCATTTTGAACCATAAAAAGCCTTAAAATGAGTACAAAGTCAGGTAGGATTAATGTTGAAGCAAAATAGTTAGCTTGCCATTCAACCCAATGTTTTGGGTTTTCAAGATTGTACTTTTGAGTTCTATAATCAAAAGAAGAGTCCGAATAAGAATCATATTCGTGCTGCCCAATATGGAGTTTTGAATGCAACTTCCAGTGTCCATATTCATGAGCAAGAATGAATAAAATTCTATTCGTGCCTTTCAATTCTTCGTTCAAATAAATTGTATTATTCTTAATATCACAACTCCCCTGAATCCTCCTATCAGAACAAAATGTTACTTTTATATTATCGTTTTCTTCAATAAACTTTTTTAAATTTTCAAAAGACAGGGAAGGTGGAGTGGTATTTCTATTATTAAAATCGAACGAAAAAATACTGCTGTAGATTTTTTTAGTTATTTCTTCAATATCTTCTTTTGACAAATTTTCAATTCTTATAGTCTTATTTAAGTTGAATAAGGATGAAGACACTTCATCCAATTTTCCCAAAACAAGTTTCTCCAGCTGATTACTTGATAGAAGGTTATCATCAATTGGGAATAATGAAATTTGGCTGTTTCGTGATGTCTTTTTATACAAAACAATCTTATAATCCTTTTCGTCATCACCATAGATTAGCATTAACCCTTTGTTCTTAGCAAAATTTAGAGCAGACTTTTGGAGTTTACTATTGGTAACAAAGACCCCTTTAGCATTTATACCTGAAACCTGAGTAATTTTTGAACAAAACTCTTCAATATCATCTATCGGAACGTTGTGAGAATAGTATTTACATTCTATAAAGTAAATTATAGAGGCATTTTCTGCTTCCTTTGGCCATATCTCCATTGAAATATCAAATTTGATATGACTCTCTCTATCCCTTGAATAGTATGACATTTCGTTCTTAGTATAAATCCGGACAAGCTCAGGATTAATTCCTAATTCCTGAGCGTTTAAAGAATTTACTAATATTTTTAGTGCCGTATCTTCGTATTTATCTCCTTTCTCAACAGAAGTCATAAGACCATTTCATGTGGATTTAAGACAGTATATTTATAATCAATTACAATTTAGTGCTTTATTAATGTTGGTCTTTCTGAATTACTTATTTTTTTAGAACGCAACCTAAAACGCCAATCCACGAAAAGTAGATTGGCGTTTTTTATAACTCAAATATTAAGTCCCTATTTCGCTCCCGGAGGGCAATTCTCTTTCAAAAACTTGGTAAACATGGTGTTTAAATGAAGCGAAGTGCCTTCACCTTCTCTGATGCCATGTGTGCGGTTTGGATATTCAAAAAACTGAAATTGTTTATTATACTTCACCATTTCGTTGATTAGCATTTCGGCATTTTGATAATGCACATTATCATCACCACTTCCATGTATATAAAGTAAGTTTCCTTTAAAGCCCTGAACATGATTTATTGGAGAACCTTCTACAAAACCAGCTAAATCTTCTGGAGGAACACCCATATAACGCTCTTGATAAATATTATCATAAGTCAGTTGGTTTCCAACGGCCGCTACCGCAATACCCGTTTGATAAATATCTGGGTACTTGAAAAGTAAGTTAAGTGTAGTACTTCCACCACCAGACCAGCCATGCACCGCTATGCGTTCCGAGTCAATGAAATCATATTTTTTCATCAACTCTTGAGCAGCTTCTGCTTGATCTTTGATGTTTATAATCCCTATGTTTCTATAAATGGCTTTTCTCCAAGCTCTGCCTTTAGGAGCGGGAGAGCCTCTTCCATCCACAGAGATATAGATGTAGCCGTCATCGGCCATACTTCCAATGTACTGACGATTCCTTCCGGTAGCATAATTATCCAAAGCGGTTTGATTTGCAGGCTCGGCGTACACATAAAAGACCGTTGGATATTTTTTAGTTGGGTCAAAATTAGTTGGCAAAGCCATCCAACCTTGAATATTAACACCACTTGCCGTTTCTACTTCTACAAACCTGATATTAGAAGCGGCTTTTTTCGCAGGGTCTATTTTACTGTTTACGCCATTGGCTTCATCTAAAGCCTTGTGATTTGGTAGCGATACCCATTCCCTTACAGGATTGGTATAGTAATTATGGAAAAGGTGACTGGCGTATTTTCCATTGGCCGAAATTAAATAGGTGTTTGTTCCTTCTTGGTTGGCTGGTGTAATTCTCTCTGCTTCGCCTTTATTACTCACAGAAACTCTGTAGAGGTATTTTTGCATAGCATTGTCTGGAGAAGCCGTAAAGTACACATAGTCTGTGTTTTCGTCATACATCAGCGGGTCAATGATGTCATAGTTGCCATCTGTTACCAGGCGAACATCTTTGCCATCACGAGAGATTTTGTAAAGATGGTTCCAACCGTCTTTTTCAGAAACCCATAAAAATTCTCTACCGTCATTTATCCACTCCCAGCCTGCAGGATTATCATCATGCCAAATGGTACGTACGTCTACCCAAGCTTCGTCTGTTTCTTCAAAAATGGTTTTAGCTTCGCCCGTTTTTACATTGGCATACATTATTTTAGATACCTGCTGTTTTCTGTTAAGCTGCTGAACCATCAGCTCATTAGAGTTTCCGGCCCATTCCATTCTTGGAATGTAATGTTGCTTATTATCACCAGGGATATTCATCCATTTAGTTTTTCCTTTCTTTACGTCCATCACGCCTATTCTACAAGCAGATGGGTCTTCGCCTACTTTAGGATATTCTATCGGAATTACTTTGGAATAAATGTCATCCGTATTATTGATCAGATTGAAATATTTAATACCCGATGCGTCCAACTGCCAATAGGCTATTTTTTCACTGTCTGGGCTCCATCTTAAGCCATCGTAGCAGCTAAGTTCCTCTTCATAGGCCCAGTCAAAAGTACCATTGATAAGTTTTGGTTTACCGTCGGTTTTGGTCAATTGCTTTATTTTTCCAGAAGCCAAATCTTCTACATAAATATTTCTATGACTCACATAAGCGGCTTTTTGACCGTCAGGAGAAAATTTAGCAAACATGAGAGAAGCCGAAGGCAATGTCTTGCCCAATTGTTTTAGCTCATTGTTTTTTAAATTCAATACCCAGTAGTCTCCTCTGGTTTCATATCTCCATACTTTTTGAGAGTTAGTGAAGATAAGTAGTTGACTTTGGTCAGGAGTAAAGTTGAAGTTTTTCAATTCTAAGGGTTCAGACTGACCTTTAGGTATAAATTTATCTGAAGAAATTATAGGGCTATATTCTTGCGTTTTTAAGTCAAATTTTAAGATGTCTCCATCGTTTTCAAGGTAATATGCATCTCCTTCTGGAGTCCATTTTGTTCCTGAACCTGGCTGTGCAATGGCCTGAAATCCATATATTACGAATAAAGATAGTATAAATAAGAACCTTGATTTCATAGATTATTTGTTGACGTTTTAAAATGACAAAACTAATAAAATAAGACTTAATTCTGATGTCTTCATTGCATGAGACTTAACATTTGATTTTTATTTTCATGATAATAACTATTTTTGAGGTCATAACAGAATCACTTTAAGCAAGGAAACCTAAATGCGAATAGCAGTTTTAAAAGAAACGAAAGACTACGAAAGACGAGTAGCCCTTACTCCAGATGTTATAAAATCTCTTAAAAAGAAAGGGTTTGAAGTAACCGTAGAAACAGGGGCAGGAGAAAATTCCGCCATTTCTGACAAAGATTTTATAGAAGCGGGAGCTAGTATTGCAAAAAATACAAAAGAGGCATGCCAAGCAGATGTTATTTTGAAGGTTAATGCATTCACCATAGAAGAGGTGAGTCTGTTTCCTGATGCATCGGTATGTATTTCATTTATGTATGCGTACACCATTCCAGAGGTGTTAGAAGTAATGAAAAAGAAGAATATTTCCTCTTTTTCTATGGACGCAGTTCCGCGTATTTCTAGAGCTCAGAAAATGGATGCATTAAGCTCTCAGGCAAACCTTGCCGGTTATAAAACCGTGCTTTTAGGTGCCAATGCTCTTGGTAAAATTTTCCCATTGATGATGACGGCCGCAGGTACTATCACACCTTCAAAAGTGTTGATCTTTGGTGCTGGTGTGGCTGGTTTACAGGCTGTAGCTACTGCCAAAAGGTTAGGGGCTGTGGTGGAGGTTACCGATGTACGTCCAGAAACTAAAGAGCAAGTGGAGTCTTTAGGTGGGAGATTCCTAACGGTAGAAGGAGGCGTAACAGTGGAAGGCGGTTATGCCAAAGAAGTTTCTGCCGAATTTTTACAGAAACAAAAGGAATTGGTTCAAGAAAGAATCAAAGAAGCAGATATTGTAATCACTACGGCTTTGGTGATAGGTAAAAAAGCTCCTGTACTAGTGACCGAAGACATGGTGAAATCTATGAAAGCAGGTTCGGTAATAGTAGACATGGCCGTGGAATCTGGCGGAAACTGTGAAATAGCTGAAATGAATAAAACAGTGGTGAAGCATGGTGTTACGATAATAGGGGAGTCTAATTTACCTTCTTTATTACCCGTAAATGCCAGCCAGCTTTATGCTACCAATATCAGTACTTTATTATTGCATTTGGCAGAGAAAGAGGGTTTCAAATGGGAAATGGAAGAAGACATTACAAAGGGTTCTTTGATTACTCATAAAGGAGAGATAGTTCATGGTTTCACCAAACAAATACTAGGAATTTAGAATGCCTGATGCTAGATGATTGATGTTCCTTTAAATGATATCTAACATCCATAGCGTCGGTCTATAAACAATATAATTATGACAACAGAATCGCTAATTATTCTTTTTTACATCTTGGTCTTGGCCAGCTATTTGGGATTTGAATTGATCACCAAGGTGCCGCCAACTCTTCATACGCCTTTAATGTCTGGCTCTAATGCTATCTCAGGAATCACTATGGTTGGGGCTATTTTAGCCTGTAACGAATTGGGTTATTCTACCGCTAGTAAATGGCTAGGAATGTTGGCCTTAGTTTTAGCTACTATCAACGTGGTGGGTGGATATACCGTTACCGATAGAATGCTTAAAATGTTCAAAAAGAAGAAAGGTTAAAAAGAGATTTAAGACAAAGGACCTCTGGAAGGGGCACGAAGCTTGGCTTTTGGCAATTCTTTAAGGGGGCTAATTCAAAAGAATAGAAAAAAACGAAATGAATACATATATAGAAGTCGCTTACCTGATAGCTTCAATACTCTTTATTGTGGGTATCAAAAAAATGGGTAAAACGAAAGAAGCCCGCTCTGGGAATCAATTATCTTCTTTAGGAATGCTGATAGCCGTATTGGCTACTGTAGTTCAGGTGGAAGCAGTCTCTTTGGTAGAAATTTTAATCTGCGTAGTTATTGGTTCGGCTATAGGTTTATTTATAGCTTTTAAAATAGAGATGACTCAGATGCCAGAAATGGTGGCACTCTTTAACGGATTTGGTGGCTTAGGCTCATTGGCTGTGGCTTTATCCTATTATTGGTTAAATTCTCAGGAGCTAAGTCTCGATATTGATGCTATTACAGGTACCAGCACGGCCTTGAGTATTTTTATAGGTGGTCTAACTTTCACAGGGTCGATTATTGCCTTTTTAAAACTTAATGGGAAAATTTCTGGGAGCCCAATCACATTTACGGGTCAGCATTTGTTAAACTTGGTTTTGCTCATTTTAGTTATTGTAGCATCTGTTTTTGCGGTTATAAATCAAGTGGATACGACTTATGTTTTTGCCTTGGTAGCTTTATCATTGCTATTAGGTATTTTGACGGTTCTTCCTATTGGTGGTGCGGATATGCCCGTAGTTATTTCTTTGCTTAACTCATATTCTGGTATGGCAGCTTGTGCCACTGGTTTTGTGTTACATAATAATGTTTTAATTGTTTCAGGTGCTTTAGTGGGAGCCTCAGGTATTATTCTGACGCAAATTATGTGCAAAGCCATGAACAGATCACTGGTCAATGTATTATTGGGTGGCTTTGGTCAAACGGCGAGTACCGATGCAGGAGATGGAGAAGAAGTACAAGTGAAAGAGGTGGGAGTAGAAGAAGCGGCTATGTTATTTGATTCTGCATCTTCGGTTATAGTAGTTCCTGGTTATGGTATGGCTGTGGCTCAGGCTCAGCATGTTATTAGAGAGCTAGCAGAACAGTGCGAAAAGAGAAATATTGACTTCCGTTTTGCAATACACCCTGTTGCTGGTCGTATGCCAGGTCATATGAACGTTCTTTTGGCAGAGGCCAATATTCCTTATGACAAACTAATTGAAATGGATGAAATTAATGGCGATTTCCAGAATACCGACTTGGTATTTGTGGTTGGAGCCAATGACGTTGTCAATCCTGCTGCCAGAGTTAACCCTCAAAGCCCTATTTATGGTATGCCAATCTTGGATGCAGATAAGGCTAGAACGGTTATTGTGAGTAAGAGAAGTATGGGTAAAGGATATGCTGGAGTTCAGAATGAACTTTTTGGATATGATAACTGCTTAATGCTTTTCGGTGATGCCAAAACTACCATTGGTAAGTTGGTAGGAGAGATGAAAGAAATGTAATTGATAGATTCAGGCCTTGAAGTTTTAGGTTTTACTGTCAGCGTTAAGTTTTTAACTAACTTCGCATCTTAATTCCTAAAACTTCAAGACTCATGAAAATAGTCCTCATACTTTTGGCCTTAGTGGTAATAGGCTTATTAGCCATGAATTTTACCACAATTAAGAACTTATTGTCGGATAAAAAGGAGGTAGCAGTTCTACCAAAAGATGCTACGGTCTTGGGTTCTTTCTACGACTTCAAGATGAATTCATTGACGGGTCAGGAAATAGACTTGTCGAAATACAAAGGGAAAAAAGTGGTGGTGATGAATGTGGCATCTAAGTGCGGATACACCCCTCAATATGCCGACTGGCAGAAATTTCACGAAGAACATGGTAAAGACATTATAGTTCTAGGCTTCCCTGCCAATAATTTTGGAGCTCAAGAGTCTGGTTCAAATGACGAAATAGCTTCTTTTTGCGAATTAAATTACGGTGTTAAATTCCAAATGTTTGAGAAAGTAGATGTGATTGGAGAAAATCAACACCCACTTTTTCAATGGTTAAGCAAAAAGGATTTAAATGGTTGGAATGATAAAGCCCCAACTTGGAATTTCTGCAAATACGTTATCAATGAAAAAGGTGAAGTAACGCACTTTTTTGCTTCTAAGATTAAACCTGAGGACGATGAGTTTAAAGCTGCCGTGGGTATTTAATTTACTAGATTAAAATTTTATATGTCTCCTTGGATTTCAGCGGCTAGGCCGCGAACGCTCCCGTTAGCACTTTCTTGTATTTTAATGGGTAGCTTTTTAGCTGCTTATGTTGGTGAGTTCGACTGGCTTATTTTTGGCTTTGCCTGCTTAACTACCATTTTACTGCAGGTGCTTTCAAACTTTGCCAACGATTATGGCGATACGCAAAATGGTGCGGACACTTTAGAGAGGGTTGGGCCAGCCAGAGCTGTCCAAACTGGGGAGATTTCGCCAGAACGAATGTACAGAGCTATTTTGTTTTTTGGAGTGTTGTCTCTTATCTCTGGTATTGCTTTGCTTTACTTTTCTTTTAAAAATGCCGACAGCTCACTTTTTGTAGGCTTTCTGGGTTTGGGTGTGTTATGTATTATAGCAGCCTATACCTATACCGCTGGAAAGAAACCTTACGGTTATGCAGGTTTGGGAGATATTTCCGTTTTACTTTTTTTTGGTTTAGTGGGCGTTTTGGGAAGTAATTTCTTGTTCACAAAGACCTTTGATATTTATAACATCCTACCAGCACTTAGTTGCGGACTATTGGCAACGGGCGTTTTAAACCTTAATAACATTAGAGATATAAATTCCGATATCAAAGCAGGTAAAATGACAATCCCCGCTCGCTTGGGAAGAGACAAAGGCTTGGTTTATCATGCATTCTTATTAGGAGTGGCTGTTATTCTTATTTTGATTTTTGTGTTGTTAAAAGGAGATATCTCGTTGTGGTTTTTATTGAGCTTTCCACTTTTTGCGTTTAATATTATACGTGCTTATAAACTTTCCAATCCAGATCCACTTTTGAAGCAATTAGCACTTTCAACCCTGTTTTTTGTGCTACTATTTGGGGTTTCGGTACTCTTTTAACTGATTTTTAAGACTTCATGTCGTTTTGTCTTTATGAAATCTTAATTTTGACTTATACTTTTCTAATAAATAAAAAATGAAACTACGATTACTTTTTTCCTTAATTCTAATTACCTCTTTGACCTATGGTCAACAAACTGCCGCTGATTATTTTGAGCAGGGAGTGAACAAAACGAGAGTTGGTGATTATACAGGTGCTTTGGCAGACTTCAGCAGGGCTATTGCTATGAATCCTGAAAATGCTCAGAGTTATTATAATAGAGGCTTGGCAAAGCAGGCCCTAAAGGACCATAGAGGAGCCATTTTAGATTTTGACAAAGCAGTTACACTTAATTCTAGAGAGCCGTTGGCTTATTTATATAGAGGTATAAGTAAATCTGAACAAGGTGAGCCACGGTCAGCTGTTCAAGATTTTAATAGATGTATAGAGCTCAATTCTGACGATGCCTATGCTTACTTACAAAGAGGATTTACACTTTCTAAACTGAATGAATACCGAACGGCTATTTCTGATTTTAACAGAGTGATTGAATTGAATAGTGATAAAAGCAGTACTTATCAAGCTTTTTATTCTAGAGGTTTATGTAAGTCTAAGCTAGGAGACTTTAAAGGAAGTATTTCTGATTATTCTAAGTCGATAGACATTAATCCCAAAAGAGCTCAAACTTTTTCAGAAAGGGGATTTAGTAATGTGCAAGTAGGAGAATATGCGAATGCTATTTCTGATTATAATGAGGCCTTGGAGTTAAACCCTCAGGACTCGGAAGCTTTTTATAATAGAGGTTTTGCAAAATCTAAATCTGGAGACTATGTAGGAGGTGCTAAAGATTTTGATGCGGCACTAAGAATAGACCCATCAAACATCAAAGCTCTTTATGGTAGAGGTTTTTGTTATTCAAAATTGAATAATCAAAGAAGTGCTATCCAAGATTTAACAAAAGCAATTGAAACCAATAACATGGATTTGGTATCGAAGTTTGATTATTCTGCCAATATGCCTGAAAAGAAATTAGCGGCATTAAGAAATGCCGTTTCAGATGAAATTCAGATCAATTCTTTTTCTGATAATAGAGCGGAGGCTTATTACTTAAGAGGTGTTGCAGAGTTTAAAAGTGGTCATAATAAAGATGCATTAATAGATTTAAGTAAGGCGATTGATTTGAATCCACGAATGGCAGCTGCTCATTTTGCTCGTGGACTTGTAAGATCTTCTGAAGGCTTACAGCGTGAGGCGGTGGTAGACTTGACCAATGCTATAGATTTAAATGAATTTTATAAAGAAGCTTACTATGTGCGTGGTTTGATAGGTCATGCTTTAGGGAATCCAGATAAAGGATGTTTTGATTTAAGCAAATCTGGAGAATTGGGCTATGTGAAAGCCTATGAGGTGATAAAGTATTATTGTAATTAATATTTGAATAAATACTAAGATGAAAAAGTTATTTTTAGTTGTTGGGCTTGTGTTTTTTGGTTTTTCGGGACAATGCCAATCCATTGATGGTCTTTTAGATAATGTCCTTTCTTTACAAAAAAAAGGGGACAATAAAGGTCTAGGAGATGCTATGGGTTTGTTAAGTAAAGGTCTAGAAAAAGAGGCTAACGATACTGGAGGAGACTTTAAAGATGGATTATTGAAACAGGTAGGCGGATTGAACAGTCTTATCCCTTTGGCTTCTAAAGGAATGGTAAAAGCTGGAGCTTTGTCTAAAATTATAAATACTATTAAATTGATGTTAGGTGCCAACAGGCTGGGTAATATGCTTGGCGGCGGCGACGGACTTATAGGAAAGGCGTCTGCTATAAAGTCGGGCTTGGATCTTATGAAAGGTGGTTCTTCTATCTTGGGTAAGAATTCTGGTGGATTGAAGGATTTAATAGGTGGAGCTATGAGTAATGTGAATAAGCTTGATGGTGGAGGCTTAGGAGCCAAAGCTGCAGAAAAGGCCTTGCCGAGTCAGTTAGGTGGTATCCTCAATATGGCAAAAGGAATACTTTAAAAAGAAAATATCTTTTGAAGTTTAAAGGGTTCAATCGTTGACGATTGAACCCTTTATTTTTGTTGTATTTGAGATTTATTTTCTTCTTTCCGAGCTGCTATGCTTATATACATACCAAGCCCATGCTATTAACAGAAGCTGAAAAGGTAGCCTAATAAGTGCTGCGGTATGGCTGCCTATGGCTGGCGTTTCTCTAAAAACATCCCATATATGTAATGGTAAAAACAGGAGCATTAAAAGAAAAATACCGAAAGCGGAGTTTTTCTTAAAGGCGGGAACAAAAATTCCAATTCCTAGAAATATTTCTGTAAGTCCCGAACCATAGTTTATAATACCAACTGGTAAGAAATCGGGAATGAATGCAGTGTACATATCTGGTTTTAGGAAGTGATTTATTCCTCCATAGATTAAGAATACCGCGAGTAAGTATGTCAGTGTTTTTGTTAGGGTGGTCATAGGGATGTGTTATGCTTTTTAAGTTAGAATATTTATTTCAAAGTTCCTTCTCAAAACAAACACTATTCTCTACGCCTTCATATTGACCATAATTAGAAATGACGTCGTAACCATTTTTGGTATAAAGAGCCACAGCGTCTTTTTGTCTTTTGCCAGTTTCTAATAAACATTTTTTATAGCCTAGCTCCTTAGCCCAGATTTCTAAGCCCTTAAGTATGGAAGTAGCTGTTCCCATATTCCTTCCTTTGGGATTTACATACATCCGCTTTACTTCCATGCAGTTTGAGTCGAACTGCTTTATGGCTCCGCATCCAACAGGAGCCTCATCTTTATAAGCTACTATAGCATGCTGAATCTTATCCAACTTATTATACTGGCTATAAAAGGCATGATCTTCTCCATCTATAATAGCAAGTTCTTTATCAAGAGCGGCTACTAGATTTATAAAATCAAGGTTATCTGATGTGGTACGTGTTATGGTAATCATGGCATTTTTTTAGCGACTTACTTCCTATCAAAGTTATGAATGAAATCATTCCATCAAAAGAATCGGGTTATGTAGAAATTAGAAGAGTCCCATTAGGAACGTAATCTGGAGAAAAGAGCATAAACAAAAAGTCCCTTAGGGACGTAATGTTGGTAGAAAAAGCAAAAAAATACCAGAGCCTAAAGTCCCGTTAGGGACGCAACATCGGTAGAAAAAGAAAGAACAAAAACGAAAAAGTCCCGTCAGGAACGCAACATAGGTAGAAGAAAACAAAACGAAAAGTCCCGTCAGGAACGCAACATCGATAGAAAAAGAAAGAACAAAAACGAAAAAGTCCCGCTCGGGACGTAACATCGATAACACGTATCAAAACACATTGATATTCTTCACGAATAATCTACCGATTTAAACACATATCGCTCATCATAATCGACATCAAATGCATCAAGAAACTCTTCATATTCTTCCTTGAACGTTTTCTTTTCGTGATGTTTTTCTTGGTTTTGGATATAGCTTATCACGGCAGGAACAAGTGACCTACTATAAGAAAATGCACCATAACCTTCTTGCCAAGAGAACTTCCCTTTAACCAATTCATTCTTATTAATCCACAAAGACGAATGCCCTTTTACATCTTGCATTAAATCAGAGAGCGACTGTGTAGGCCGCATCCCAAATAAAACATGAACATGGTCAGGCATTCCATTTATTGCCAATAATTTATGACCGTTGGTCTGAATTATTCCTGTGATGTATTTATACAAGCCGTCTTTCCATGAATTGGAAACAATGCTTTCTCTGTTTTGGACAGCGAAAACCGCTTGTATATGTATTTGTGTGTATGTGTTGGACATGATTTTATGAATGTTGGTGTAAACGTTTGTGGTTTTGGCGTCGTTCTCGGCTACCGATGTTGCGTCCCTGACGGGGCTTTGTTGGTGCTTCTGAAATGTTTTCTACCGATATTTCGTCCCTAAAGGGACTCCCTTTTTACTCCACACACATTCTTCCGAGCTACCGATGTCACGTCCCTAACGCGACTTTCTTTTGACTCGGTAGGGTTATTCTTCCGAGCTACCTACATATTGTTCCTAGGAGACTTTCTTTGATACCTCCATAAACTTATTCTACCAATATAGCGTCCCTAATGGGACTTTCTTGATACCTACACAATCTTATGCTACCGATGTCATGTCCCTAACGGGACACATCTTTTGATTTGGATATTTCCATTGACATCGGATTTACATAATCCTTCTGAAAGCAGAACACCCTTGTTCTGCGAAAGATTAAGATTGGGCAATCATCTTACGGCCATCTAATTTAAATCCAACCAAGCTGTTTTGAATATCTTGAATGGCATTATAAAGCAAATCGGAGATGGGTCTGTCTGTAGGATTTAGGCTACACACAAAATGCCAGACTTCAAAAATATCTTCGGGTTTGATATGGTAGGGTAGATACGACTTGTTGTCTGAATGAAACTGGATGGTGCCGTCTGTTTTGGTGGTGTTATAAAGTCTTTTATAGACCAGACCGTCGTTTTGGGTAAGCACCACATAGGTGTCGCCATCTTTTATATTGTCTAGGTTTTCTACATATTTACCTATCACATAGGCTCCACTTTCTAGGGGTGGCATAGAATCTCCTTTTATAGGAAAGGCCCTGTATTTTCCACTGGTGGCATAAGGAAGACTTATTCTTGGTAAGCTTTCTATAAATTCTTCGTCGGCATAGCCATCCAAATAACCTGCCGAGGCCTTTAGAGGAACTAATTCTATGAGGTCATTCTGGTCTTGATCTACCATGACGGGAAACAGAATTCTATTACCGCCTATTTTGAGTAAATCTCTTAAATCTTTAACTTTAGTAAGGTCTATTTTTACCAAAGAGTCTACAGAGATATTGAAATAATCTGATAACTGAATGAGCATATCGATGGGCGGAGCCGCTCTGTGCTCTTCCCATGAACTCAATCTAGAACGAGTGATACCTAACTGCTCTGCCATGTTTTCTTGAGAGAAACCTTTCAGGTGACGGAGATGGGCGATGTTCTTACAGATTTTTTTCATAATAATTTATTGCAATAATATTTAGCACAAATCTGCTAAAATATTAGGCAAGAAGCAAAAAATGATAAAAAACTTAGCAATGGTATCCAGCGTAAGCCGGCTTAGGGATAGAGCGGCGTGTTTGAGCTCGATAGGGCGAGTAGCGAAAGCCCGACCTGAAAGGTAAGCCCCAAATGCGAATATTGTGATAGTGGACTATTGGTATAATAATGATGTCATCTTTTTATGATTTTGGACGATTGGATAAGCAGCATTGGCAAGCAAATTGATACTTTTGTTTTATAGGTGTAATTATTGTTACACTATTGGAGTTATAGACAAGACCATTAAGACGCCGTATGTCAATGAATAAAAGAGCGATTTCGCCATTTGTTTTCCTTTTTCTGTTTTCCTTCATGTCCTTTGGGCAGCTATTAAAACCTACTACCTGGACCTTTAAGACTAAAAGTGCGGATGTAAAAGTAGGTGAGACTATAAACTTAGAATTCAATGCCACCATAGACAAGGGCTGGTATTTATACTCCTCTGATTTTGACCCTGATTTAGGGCCAATAGTGACGGAAGTGAAGTTGGAGCCAAACGACTCTTATGAGCTAGTGGGTGGGCTTACGCCTATTCATCCTAAAAAGAAATACGACGATATTTGGGAGGGTGACATCACTTATTTTAAGGAGAAGGGTCAGTTTATTCAGAAGGTAAAAATTCTTAAGCCTAATGCTAAAATAACGGGAACCATCTCTTTTCAAACCTGCACGGATGTGGATGGCAGGTGTGTAAACGGTAAAGAAAAATTCGTTTTTAATGTTAAAGCGGCGGCAGCATCTGCTGTAGTGCCGGTGCCCGACGAGCGGGAAACGGTAGCAATATCGACCTCGGTTGACGAAGAAAAAGAAGCGACCGACGAAGTAATGGGAAGGCTAGATACGGAAGACGCTAAGGAGAATGAAGTGATTTTAGAACAAGGTACGGAGCTGGTAAACACCGACAAACCTGCCTCAGAAGCAAATAAGGAAGGCGATGCGTCTATTTTCACTTTTCTTTTAGGAGCCTTTGGTGTAGGATTCGCGAGTATTTTTATGCCCTGTATTTTTCCTATTATGCCTATTACGGTGAGTTATTTCACAAAGCAAAAAAACGGAAAAATAAAGGCCGTCTTTTACGGCTTTTGTATCCTTCTTATATTTTCATTGATGGGTTTGGTGACGATGTCATTAGGACCAACATTTTTGAATTTTCTGAGCACGCACTGGATTCCTAATCTAATCTTCTTTATCATATTTATTCTATTCGGAATTTCTCTTTTGGGGGCTTTTGAAATAGTGTTGCCACATGGTGCTGTCAATAAAATAGATGCTATGTCTGATAAGGGTGGTTTCATTGGCATTTTCTTTATGGCTCTTACTTTGGTGTTGGTGTCATTCTCCTGTACCGTGCCTTTGGTCGGAACATTATTGATACTTTCTGCAGAAGGTGACGTCTTGAGACCTTTATTAGGCATGATGGCCTTTGGTTTGCCGTTTGCCTTGGTGTTTGGCGGTTTAGCATTTTTTCCAGAAGTATTAAAGAAATTGCCAAAATCTGGTGGCTGGTTAAACGAATTGAAAGCCGTTTTCGGTTTGGCAGAATTTGCCTTGGCTCTTAAATTCTTAAGCAATATTGACCTTACTCGTCACTGGGAATTAATCCACAGAAACTACTTCTTGATGTTCTGGATATTGATTTCTGCTACGATTACACTTTATATCCTAGGTTTTTTAAGACTTCCGAAAGATGCTAAAGTAGAAAAAAGGTCTTTCTCTAGGTGGGGTTTTGCGGCTTTGTTTTTTGCGTTTACGCTGTATATGGTTCCTGGACTGAGTAATAAGCCATTGAGTTTATTATCGGGAATACTGCCTCCTATGCCTGTAAGTAATATTGCTACCAAACTGGAGCATCCTAAAATGAAACAGCTGCCTCATGGCTTGCAGGGTTTTAAAGACTATGAAGATGCCTTAGCCTATTCTGCTGAAGTGGGCAAACCTGTCTTAATTGACTTCACGGGTTATGCTTGTGCTAATTGCCGAAAAATGGAAGAGTTTGTTTGGCCGAAAGAAGAGGTTTTAACACGTCTTCAAAATGATTTTGTGATAGCGTCTTTATATGTGGATGATAAGGCGGAACTGCCTAAAGAGAAACATTATGTTTCTACGTATGATAATGAGCTAAAAACCACCGTGGGTGGCAAAAACATGGATTTAGAAATTACAATGTTCAATAATAATGCTCAACCATATTATGTCATAGTAGACTCCGAAGGAAAGACATTAATGGAGCCATTGGGTTATTCTACAGAAAAGGAGTTTGTGGCGTTTTTGGATGAGGGGAAGCGTAAGTATTAAGATTTCAACACGATAGATTAGGATGCACTTTCATGAAAATGGGAGTGCATTTTTTGTATATTGACGTAGGTCTTTTAAACCCAATTTAATGAAGAGAGTACTAGTTACCATTTGTTTATTAAGTCTATTTTCCTGTGCCAAATCACAAGAATCCAATTCCCCGAATATGCATACCAACGCCCTCATAAACGAAAGTAGTCCCTACCTATTACAGCATGCCCATAATCCTGTGAATTGGTACCCTTGGGGAGAAGAAGCTCTGGAC
Source organism: Arcticibacterium sp. (assembly GCF_055134445.1). Lineage (NCBI taxonomy): Bacteria > Pseudomonadati > Bacteroidota > Cytophagia > Cytophagales > Leadbetterellaceae > Arcticibacterium > Arcticibacterium sp. Next base: position 1,549 of record NZ_JBSRVI010000101.1, on the reverse strand, counting down.
AAAGCAAAGAAAGAAAACAAGCTTATTTTAGTCAGTATTGGCTATGCGGCCTGCCACTGGTGTCATGTAATGGAGCATGAGAGTTTTGAGGACTCTACTGTCGCGAAGTTCATGAATGACAATTTTGTGGCCATTAAAGTGGATAGAGAAGAGCGGCCAGATATTGATCAAGTCTATATGAACGCTGTGCAGTTAATAACTGGCAGAGGTGGCTGGCCCTTGAATTGTATTGCTTTACCAGACGGAAGACCGATTTATGGAGGTACTTATTTCCCGAAAGAACAATGGCTTGAAATGCTGTCAGGAGTCTTGAATTTCTCAAAAGAAAACCCTGAAAAAACAGAAGAACAAGCTAATGCATTGACCGAAGGGATTCAAAGAACTGAATTTGAGATTTCATCACAAAAACCTGACGTCTTCAATATAAAGGACTTAGATACTATTTTCAAAACATGGAAAGGCAGCATAGACTATAAAGAAGGGGGCGGCAACCGTGCTCCTAAATTCCCGCTGCCCATTGGCTATCAATATTTACTCCAATATGATTATTTGAGCAATTCTCCAGATGCCTTGAAAGCTGTAGATTTAACATTGTTTAAAATGGCTCATGGAGGTATTTATGACCAAATAGGTGGCGGTTTTGCTAGATACAGTACAGATGACGAATGGAAAGTGCCCCATTTTGAGAAAATGCTTTATGACAATTCGCAATTGGTTAGCCTTTATGCTTCCGCATATCAACAGTCCAAAAATCCGCTCTACAAAGAAGTCGTGATAGAAACGCTGGATTTTATAGAAAGAGAATTAACGCATGAGTCTGGTGGGTTCTATTCTTCTTTGGATGCCGATAGTGAAGGAGAAGAAGGTAAGTTTTATGTTTGGACTAAAACCGAATTTGATAAAGTTCTAAGTGACGACGCCAAGCTATTGGCGGAGTATTTTGAAGTAACTGAAAAAGGGAATTGGGAACATGGCAATAATATTTTACTCAAAACAGAGCATCCTGAAAAGTTAGCAGCCAAGTTTCAAATATCAATGGACGCTTTAAACAAGAAAGTGAGCAAGGCGAAAGTCGATTTATTGGCCGCTAGGTCAAAAAGAATTAGGCCAGGGCTTGATGATAAAATCTTAACTTCGTGGAATGCCCTAATGCTAAAAGGATATGTGGACGCCTACCGAGTTACTGATACCAAGGCTTACCTCCAGAAAGCATTAAAGAATGCTGATTTTCTTTTGACCTCCATGAAAAGAAAGGATGGTGGACTGAATAGGAACTTCAAAAATGGGAAATCAAGCATCAATGCCTTTTTAGATGATTATGCTTTTTCTATTTCCGCTTTTGTAAGTCTATACCAAGTCACTTTTGATGAAAAATGGCTTCAAGAGGCTGCTGATTTAATGCTTTACGCCAATGAACATTTTTCGGATGAAGAAACGGGCATGTACTTTTACACGTCTGATTTAGATGCTGCCTTGGTAGCGAGAAAAATGGAAATTGCAGATAATGTGATTCCATCTTCAAATTCCGAAATGGCCAAAAACCTGTACA